>NZ_JBFUIR010000012.1:0-114412 GCF_056401755.1 Pseudomonas sp. P4_D7
GAGCCTAAAGAGCGCACGTCCGACGGACAACCTGAAAACCTTGTGGGAAGGTTCTGGTTATTTGCATCAGATTTAAACAGCCAAAAGCCAACCCTCACCCTAGCCCTCTCCCAGAGGGAGAGGGGACTGACCGTGGTGTTTGGGAGAGTTACGCCGACGTGCGATACCGCGTCGAACTGAGGCTTTGAAAAACACACAAATCGGCCCCCTCTCCCTCCGGGAGAGGGCTGGGGTGAGGGGCAAATCCACCACAAAACCAAAGCCGAACACCCGCTTTTCACCACTCAATAGGCCGAGTGTCAGCTCGCCTGCTTTTGATCTTGACCCACCGGCGACGTCGGAAGGCTGAGTGGAGGGATTGATCCCGGGGTGGGAGCGCAGCGACCGTTTGGCGCAGCCAAACACAGCGGGAGTAGGTGCAGCGAAGCAAACCGGAGACGCTGCGCCCGGATCGATCCCGCAGCGAAGGAACCCCGAGCCCCAGCGAGCGGGCCGAACGTAGGAGCAAGCGTTTTTTGCTTACTTTTTTTGGCGTTTGAAAAAAAGTGAGTCGCCGTCAGGGCGAAACCCTAAGCAGACGTTACCGCAGCAACGGATATGTACCCAAAAAAGCCCCTACATATACCGAGATAGACACTCCAACAGGAAAAACGATATTTCCGAACACCCCCAAATCCCCGCTACCCTCAAAAAACCACCACCTCCAATCTCCGCGGGGACTCCATGCCAAGATTCACTCTAAAACCACTATTAATCACCCTCGCACTAACAACCATAGCCCCGCTGGCAAACGCCGCCACAACCCTGGTCTACTGCTCCGAAGCCAGCCCCGCAGGCTTCGACCCCAGCCAATACACCAGCGGCACCGACTTCGACGCCTCCGCCGAAACCGTCTTCAACCGCCTCACCCAATTCAAACGCGGCGGCACCGACATCGAACCCGGCCTGGCGACAAAATGGGACGTCTCCAGCGACGGCCTGCAATACACCTTCCACCTACGCCAAAACGTAAAATTCCACACCACCGACTACTTCAAACCGACCCGAGACTTCAACGCCGACGACGTGCTCTTCACCTTCCAGCGCCTCCTCGACCCGGATAACGCCTTCCGCAAGGCCTACCCCGCCGAATCCCCCTACTTCACCGACATGGGCCTCAACACCACAATCAAATCGTTAGAAAAACTCGACGAGCAAACCGTGCGCTTCAACCTCAACAACGTCGACGCCGCGTTCGTGCAAAACCTCGCCATGAGCTTCGCCTCGGTGCAATCAGCCGAATACGCCGCGCAACTGTTGAAGGAAGGCAAAGCCGCCGACCTCAACCAGAAACCGATCGGCACCGGCCCGTTCGTGTTCAAGCGCTACCAAAAGGACTCGCAAATCCGCTACGCCGCCAACACGGCCTACTGGAAACCCGAAGACGTGAAGATCGACAACCTGATTTTCTCGATCACCCCGGACGCCGCCGTGCGCCTGCAAAAACTCAAGGCCGGCGAATGCCAGGTCAGCGGCTACCCACGCCCGGCCGATATCGAAGTGATGGAAAAAGACCCGAACTTGCGTGTGCTCAAGCAGGCCGGTTTCAACCTCGGCTTCCTCGCCTATAACACCACCCACGCGCCACTCGACCAGCTCAAGGTGCGGCAGGCGCTGGACATGGCCATCGACAAACCGGCAATCATCAAAGCCGTCTACCAAAGCGCCGGCCAGCTGGCCCAAAACGCCTTGCCGCCGGCGCAATGGTCGTATGACCCGAACATCAAGGACGCTCCCTACGACCCGGCAAAAGCACGGGTGCTACTGAAAGAAGCAGGGGTTGCGCCGGGTACAACCATCAACCTTTGGGCGATGACAGTGCAACGCGCCTCAAACCCGAATGCGCGGATGTCGGCGCAGATGATCCAGCAGGATTGGGAAAAAATAGGCATCAAGGCCAACATCGTCAGCTACGAATGGGGCGAGTACATCAAACGCGCGAAAAATGGCGAACACGACGCCATGATTTATGGTTGGACAGGTGACAACGGTGACCCGGACAACTGGCTGGGCGTGCTCTACAGCTGCGCGGCGGTAAAAGGCAGCAACTACGCCAAATGGTGCGATCCGGCCTACGACAAACTGGTGCAACAGGCCAAGTTGGACACCGACAAAGATCAACGGGTAAAACTGTATCAACAGGCGCAACTGATCCTCAAACAGCAGGTGCCGATCACACCGATTGCCAACTCCACGGTGTTCCAGCCGCTGCGCAAGGAAGTCACTGACTTCCGGATCAGCCCGTTCGGTCTTACCCCCTTCTATGGCGTGGGTATAAATAAGTAACACCAAGCCCCAAGGCGGCGCGCACAACGTGACCAGTGCACCGTTTTGGGGCTTCATTTGCACCGTAAAAACCACCCGCAAACGGTCAAATGCGTCAGAAGTTACACAGATGCGACATTAAGGTACGTTCGTGCCACGCTTTGTGGCCGGCAGTCGTTCTGGATCTTGCAATGGGTATGGCCCCTGCATAAGTATCCGCAGGCACGACTCACGAGGTCGTACCTCACAACTAAAAAATGACAACAAATCATGAGGCCAACATGCTTAAACACGCGGTCATTCCGTTTTTAGTCGGCGCAGGCTTGTTAGCCTCCGCACCTTTCGCATCCGCTGCGACTAACCTGGTGTTCTGCTCCGAAGGCAGCCCGGCCGGTTTCGACCCAGGCCAGTACACCACCGGAACCGACTTCGACGCCTCAGCCGAAACCATGTTCAACCGTCTTACCCAGTTCGAGCGCGGCGGCACCGCCGTGATTCCTGGTCTGGCGACCAAGTGGGACATCTCCGATGACGGCCTGACTTACACCTTCCACCTGCGTGAAGGCGTCAAGTTCCACACCACCCCGTATTTCAAGCCGACTCGTGAGTTCAACGCCGACGACGTGCTATTCACCTTCAATCGCATGATTAACAAGGATGACCCGTTCCGTAAGGCGTACCCGACCGAATTCCCGTACTTCACCGACATGGGGATGGACACCAACATCACCAAGATCGATAAAGTCGACGACCACACCGTCAAGTTCACTCTGAAAGAAGTCGACGCGGCGTTCATCCAGAACATGGCCATGAGCTTCGCCTCGGTACAGTCCGCCGAATACGCAGCGCAGCTGCTGAAAGAAGGCAAGGCTGCCGACATCAACCAGAAGCCGATCGGCACTGGTCCGTTCGTGTTCAAGAGCTATCAGAAAGACTCCAACATCCGTTACACCGGCAACAAGGATTACTGGAAGCCTGAGGATGTGAAGATCGACAACCTGATCTTCGCCATCACCACTGACCCGTCGGTACGTATTCAGAAGCTGAAAAAGAACGAGTGCCAGGTCACCCTGTTCCCGCGTCCGGCCGATCTGAAAGCGCTGAAAGAAGACAAGACCCTGAAGATGCCTGACCAGGCTGGTTTCAACCTGGGTTACATCGCCTACAACGTGATGGACAAGGTCAAGGGCAGCAACGAAGCCAACCCACTGGCTGATCTGCGCGTCCGTCAGGCGCTGGACATGGCCGTCAACAAGCCGCAAATCATTGATTCGGTTTACCAGGGCGCAGGCCAACTGGCGGTCAACGCCATGCCGCCGACCCAGTGGTCTTACGACACCACCATCAAAGACGCCAAGTACGATCCTGAGAAAGCCAAGCAACTGCTGAAGGAAGCTGGCGTCAAGGAAGGTACCGAAATCGTTCTGTGGGCGATGCCGGTGCAGCGTCCGTACAACCCGAACGCCAAACTGATGGCTGAAATGCTCCAGTCCGACTGGGCCAAGATCGGCTTGAAAGTGAAGATCACCAGCTACGAATGGGGCGAGTACATCAAGCGTTCCAAAGGTGGCGAGAACCAGGCCATGATCATTGGCTGGAGCGGTGACAATGGTGATCCGGACAACTGGCTGAACGTGCTGTTCGGTTGCGACTCGCTCAGCGGCAACAACTTCTCCAAGTGGTGCGACAAGAAGTTCGACGGCCTCGTCAAAGAAGCCAAGCGTACAACCGACCAGGCCAAGCGCACCGAACTGTACAAAGAGGCGCAACACGTCCTCAAAGATGCAGTCCCGATGACACCTATCGCTCACTCGACGGTGTACCAACCCATGCGCGCCAACGTGCAGGATTTCAAGATCAGCCCATTCGGCTTGAACTCCTTCTACGGCGTCAGCGTCAGCAAATAAGGCACTGCAGCGGCGACGTTTATAACGTCGCCGTTGTTTTACCTGCCGAGAAGTTAGGAAATTGCCTACAACCAATTCCGCTGCGGATTACCGCAGAGGTATAGGACGCGTCGCCTTTTCCTACGAGATTTAAGGCATTTACGCATTTACTGCCAGAACCGCGGCCCCTACCGTCGGGTACTGACCAGTGTCTGCGTGGGCCACCGGTTTGCCGTACGTACTGGATTGAGCTCGATGCAACCAAAACGTCTCTGGATGAGGTGACGGTGCATTGAACAACACTAAAAAAAGAGGGAGCGTCATGCGCCATACCTTGATTTATTCCGCATTGCTGGGTGCCGGCCTGTTGGCCGCCTCGTCCGCCAGTTTCGCCGCCAGCAAAAGCCTGGTGTTCTGCTCTGAAGGCAGCCCGGCCGGTTTCGATACCGCGCAGTACACAACAGCGACCGATAACGACGCCGCCGAACCGATCTACAACCGTCTCGTCGAGTTCGAAAAAGGCGCGACCAATGTCGTACCCGGTCTGGCGACCAAGTGGGACATTTCCGAGGATGGTCTCAAGTACACCTTTCACCTGCGTGAAGGTGTGAAATTTCATACAACGCCGTACTTCAAGCCAACTCGCGATTTCAACTCCGACGACGTGCTGTTCACGTTTAATCGCATGCTCGATGCGCAACAACCTTTCCGTAAGGCTTATCCAACCGAGTTCCCGTATTTCAACGGGATGAGCCTGAACAAGAACATCGCCAAGGTCGAGAAGACCGGGCCGCTGACCGTGGAGTTCACGCTCAACAGCGTCGACGCCGCGTTCATCCAGAACATCGCCATGAGCTTCGCCGCCATCCTGTCCGCCGAATACGCCGACAAGCTGCTGGCCGAAGGCAAGCCAAGCGACATCAACCAGAAACCGATCGGCACCGGGCCGTTCGTGTTCAAGAGTTATCAGAAAGACTCGAACATTCGTTACACCGGTAATCAACATTACTGGGATCCGAGCCGAGTCAAACTCGATAATCTGATCTTTGCGATCAACACCGACGCCTCGGTGCGCGTGCAGAAGCTCAAGGCCGGCGAGTGCCAGATCACCCTGCACCCGCGCCCTGCCGATGTTGAAGCGCTGAAGGCCGATTCGAAACTGCAATTGATCTCCAAGCCGGGTTTCAACCTCGGCTACATCGCCTACAACGTTCGCCACAAGCCATTCGACCAGCTCGAAGTGCGTCAGGCGCTGGACATGGCGGTGAATAAACAAGGGATTCTCAACGCTGTTTATCAGGGCGCCGGCCAACTGGCCGTGAATGCCATGCCGCCGACCCAGTGGTCCTACGACGACAGCATCAAAGACGCCGCCTATAACCCGGAAAAAGCCAAAGAGCTGCTCAAGGCTGCCGGTGTCAAAGAAGGCACCGAGATCACCCTGTGGGCGATGCCGGTGCAGCGCCCGTACAACCCGAACGCCAAACTGATGGCCGAAATGCTCCAGGCTGACTGGGCCAAGATCGGTCTGAAAGTGAAAATCGTCAGCTACGAATGGGGCGAGTACATCAAGCGCACCAAGAACGGCGAGCACGACGTCAGCCTGATCGGCTGGACCGGTGACAACGGGGATCCGGACAACTGGCTCGGCACGCTGTACAGCTGCGATGCCATTGGCGGCAACAACTATTCCATGTGGTGCGATCCGGCTTACGACAAGCTGATCAAAGAGGCCAAGGTCGTCACCGACCGTGACCAACGCACCGTGCTCTACAAACAGGCTCAGCAATTGCTTAAACAGCAAGTGCCGATCACGCCTRTCGCCCACTCGACGGTCAACCAACCGTTAAGCGCCAGGATCGAGGGTTTCAAAGTCAGCCCGTTCGGTCGCAACGTGTTCTCGGGTGTCGGTATCGATTAAACCAGACGATTAGCCGCAATGCTGGGGGGCGCTGTCTAGCCCCTCACGCAAGCGC
This sequence comes from Pseudomonas sp. P4_D7, assembly GCF_056401755.1. Lineage (NCBI taxonomy): Bacteria > Pseudomonadati > Pseudomonadota > Gammaproteobacteria > Pseudomonadales > Pseudomonadaceae > Pseudomonas > Pseudomonas sp. P4_D7. Next base: position 6,167 of record NZ_JBFUIR010000012.1, read on the forward strand.
TTTGCCGAAATTCGCCAATCCGGCTTCTGGCAAACGTTTGCGATGTGTGAACGAGTTCTAAACCAATAACCGGCATACCAAAAAAAGCCGGCATAAAAAGAAAGTAAAGGAGCTTCACCCATGAAACTGAGCAGCACCGCGATACTGGCCCTGGCCATCAGCAGCGTCACCGCCACGGCGTACGCAGAACCTGCAAGTCAGGAGTTCGTCCCTACCACATTGGCCGGCAGTAGCGCCCAAAGCGAGGCCAAAGGCTTTATCGATGGACAAAGCCTGGGCGGCACAACCCGTAACTGGTACGCCAATGAGCTGAAGCGTCGTGATGACCGTTTCAGCTACGTGAAAAACAGCGACAAGAACACTTCGCCAGTGGTCAAGACACCGACCCCGCGTCGTATCAACTGGGTTCAGGGCACCATCGTCAACTACACCTCGGGCTTTACCCAAGGCACCGTTGGCGTCAGCACTGAAGTCGCCGCTTACAACGCAATTGTCCTGGACCGTGACCGCAAGGACATCGCCGGCGGTTCCAACCGCACCCTGGCGCACTCCGACGGCGACGCTGTCGACCAATGGAGCAAACTGGGTCTGGCCAACGTCAAGCTGCGTGTCTCCAACACCACACTGACCGCCGGTCGCCAGAACTTCAGCACGCCGATCGTTGACGTCATCGGCAACCGTCCGCTGCCTTCGAGTTTTGAAGGTATTACCCTGCACAGCGAAGAGTTCAACAACCTGTCGTTCGACCTGGGTGGCTTCGACCGTGTTTCGCCACGTACCGAGCAGAGCCTGTCGAAATTCCGCACCGAGTACTCGGCCACTGGCGTTGAGACCGACAAGGTCTACATCGCTGGCGTCAACTACCAGCCGTTCAAAAGTCTGAAAACCAGCCTGTACGGCTCCAACGTCGAAGACTTCTGGAATCAGTACTACTTCGGCGCCACCCACGAACTGGGTGACAGCCAGGTGCTGAGCCTGACCACCGGTCTGAACTACTACAAGACCGTCGATGAAGGCAAAAAGCTGATGGGCGAGATCGACAACGATACCTACTCGCTGTCGCTGGGTCTGGCGCACCAGGCTCACAGCCTGACTTTCTCGTACCAGGAAGTGAATGGCGACACCTACTTCGACTACCTGCATGAAACCAACGGCATCTACCTGGCCAACTCCCTGCTGTCGGACTTCAACGGCCCGAACGAGAAGTCCTTCCAGATCGCTTACGGCATCAACATGGCCGAATACGGTGTGCCAGGCCTGAAGTTCAACATCTACCAGGCTCGCGGCTGGGGCATCGACGGTACTCACTACCGTGGCACTGCCTACACCGACCCGGGCGCCAAGCGCGGCGATCTGAGCCTGATGGACGGCGAAACTCACTACGAATACGGCATCGGCGCTTCCTACGCCGTGCAAAGCGGCCCGCTCAAAGCCACCGCAATCCGGGCGACTTACACCACGCACCGCGCCAGCGAGCATCAGGCTGACGGCAACATCAACGAGTTCCGTCTCGTGACCACGATTCCATTCAACATCCTGTAAAAACGCCAGCCGACGGCTGACTCATGATGAGTCGGCCGTTCGGCTTTTTGTCTTCAACCGATTGCAGAGGGTTATCGATGAAAATGCTTCCCCTACGTGCGGCCATCGCGGCTGCGTTGCTGAGTGTCGCTGTTGGCGTCTCGGCCAAACCCTTGGTGGTCTGCACCGAAGCCAGCCCGGAAGGCTTCGATATGGTCCAGTACACAACTGCAGTCACGGCGGACGCTGTGGCCGAAACCATCTTCAACCGCCTGGCTGACTTCAAGCCCGGAACCACTGAAGTGATCCCGGCACTCGCCGAGTCCTGGGACATCAGCGAAGACGGCCTGACCTACACGTTCCACCTGCGCAAAGGCGTCAAGTTTCACACCACCGAATATTTCAAGCCGACCCGCGACATGAACGCCGACGACGTGGTCTGGAGCTTCCAGCGTCAACTGGACCCGAATCACCCGTGGCACAAACTGTCGAGCGTGGGCTTCCCGTACTTTGAAAGCATGGGTTTCAAGGAACTGCTGAAGAATGTCGAGAAAGTCGACGACAACACGGTCAAGTTCACCCTGACCCGCCGCGAAGCGCCGTTCCTGGCCGATATCGCGATGGCGTTCTCCTCGATCTACCCGGCCGAATACGCCGACCAATTGCTCAAGGCCAACAAGACAGGTGACTTGAACAACAAGCCGATCGGCACCGGCCCGTTCATCTTCCAGCGTTATGCAAAAGACGCGCAGGTGCGTTTCAAGGCCAACCCGGATTACTTCCGTGGCAAGGCGCCGGCTGACGCGCTGATCCTGGCGATCGCCACCGACAACAACGTGCGCCTGCAGAAGCTCAAGGCCAACGAGTGCCAGATCGCCCTGTATCCGAAACCGGATGACATCCCGAGCATCAAGAAAGACAGCAACCTGAAAGTCGATGAGCTCGACGCGATGACCGTCTCGTACGTCGCCATGAACACCCAGCACAAGTACATGAGTGACGTGCGCGTGCGCAAAGCCATCGATATCGCCTTTGACAAGGAAGCCTATGTCAACGCGCTGTTCGGCAAAGGCAATGCGTCGGTCGCGGTCAACCCGTACCCGCCGACCCTGCTCGGCTATAACCACGACCTGAAGAACCCGCCACGTGACCTCGATGCCGCCCGCAAGCTGCTCAAGGAAGCCGGGGTTCCGGAGGGCACCGTGTTTACCCTGTTTACCCGCAACGGTGGCGGTCCGACCAACCCCAACCCGATGCTCGGCGCGCAAATGATGCAGGCTGACCTGGCGAAAGTCGGGATCAAGATCGACATTCGCGTGATGGAATGGGGCGAAATGCTTAAACGCGCCAAGGCCGGCGAACACGATATGGTCTCGGCCGGATGGGCGGGCGACAACGGCGACCCGGATAACTTCCTGACGCCTATGCTCAGTTGCGAAGCGGCAAAAAATGGCGAGAACTACGCTCGCTGGTGCAACGAGAAATTCCAGGCACTGCTGGATGAAGCACGGGCTAAAGTAGATCCGGCCGAACGCGCAAAGCTCTACGAACAGGCGCAAGTGCTGTTTAATCAGGATCAGCCATGGATCAGCATGGCCCACACCAGGATGTTTACTGCAATGCGTAACAACGTAGAGGGCTATCACATCAGCCCTCTCACCACTAATAACTTCGCCACTACCCAGGTGAAGTAGATAAGAAACTCCCGGCGTCCCTGACCCCAGGGATGCCGGGCACGCCTAACCGGCTGATGAGGTACCACACACGATGTTTAGTTTTATTGCCCGCCGACTGGGGTTGTTGATCCCCACGTTTTTCGGCATCACCTTGCTGACTTTCGCGTTGATTCGCATGATTCCGGGCGACCCCGTGGAAGTGATGATGGGCGAACGTCGGGTCGACCCCGAAATGCACGCTCAGGCAATGGAACGCCTAGGTCTGAACAAGCCGCTGTATGCCCAGTACCTGGACTACATCGGCAAACTGGCTCACGGCGATCTCGGCGAATCCCTGCGCACGCGTGAAAGCGTATGGACCGAGTTCACCTCCCTTTTCCCGGCGACCCTGGAACTGTCCATGGCCGCCCTGCTGTTCGCCGGCATTCTCGGGCTTCTGGCCGGGGTGATCGCGGCACTCAAGCGAGGATCTCTGTTCGACCACGGGGTGATGGGGATCTCCCTCGCGGGGTATTCGATGCCGATCTTCTGGTGGGGCCTGATCCTGATCATGTTCTTCTCGGTGAGCCTGGGCTGGACCCCGGTTTCCGGGCGCATCGACCTGCTCTATGACATCGAGCCGCGCACTGGTTTCATGCTGATCGACACGCTGCTGGCCGATGACGTTGGCGCCTTCTTCGATGCCCTGCATCACCTGATCCTGCCGGCCATCGTCCTCGGCACCATTCCGCTGGCGGTGATCGCGCGAATGACCCGTTCGTCGATGCTCGAAGTGCTGCGTGAAGACTACATCCGCACCGCCAGGGCCAAAGGCCTGTCGCCGTCGCGCGTGGTGTTCGTGCACGGTCTGCGTAACGCACTGATTCCGGTACTCACCGTGGTCGGCCTGCAAGTCGGCACCCTGCTGGCCGGTGCGGTTCTGACCGAAACGATTTTCTCCTGGCCCGGCATCGGTAAATGGCTGATCGAAGCCATCGGCGCCCGGGACTACCCGGTTGTGCAAAACGGCATCCTGTTAATCGCCTGCCTGGTGATTCTGGTCAACTTCGTAGTGGACATCCTCTACGGCTTTGCCAACCCACGCATCCGTCATCAGCGCTGAGGTCAATAACCATGAGCACTCCAACATCCTCAGTAGCCACCGCCGCCAACGCGGATCAAAGTCTGCTGTACCCGTCGCCGTACAAAGAATTCTGGCAAGCCTTCTCGAAGAACAAGGGCGCAGTTGCCGGCCTCATGTTCATGCTGCTGATCATCTTCTGCGCGCTGTTCGCGCCGTGGGTTGCGCCGCATAACCCGAGCGAGCAATACCGCGACTTCCTGCTGACGCCGCCGGCGTGGCTGGAARGCGGGCAGATGCAATTCCTGCTCGGCACCGATGAACTGGGTCGTGACCTGCTGTCGCGTCTGATCCAGGGTTCGCGCCTGTCGCTGCTGATCGGTTTGTCGTCGGTGGTGATGTCGCTGATTCCGGGGATCCTGCTCGGTCTGTTCGCCGGTTTCTTCCCGAAGATGATTGGCCCGACCATCATGCGTCTGATGGACATCATGCTGGCCCTGCCGTCGCTGCTGCTGGCGGTGGCGATTGTCGCCATCCTCGGCCCTGGCCTGATCAACACCGTGATCGCTATCGCTGTGGTTTCGCTGCCGTCCTATGTGCGTCTGACCCGTGCGGCCGTGATGGGCGAACTGAACCGCGACTACGTGACCGCCGCGCGCCTGGCCGGTGCCGGTCTGCCACGTCTGATGTTCATCACCGTGCTGCCCAACTGCATGGCGCCGCTGATCGTGCAGGCGACCCTGAGCTTCTCGTCGGCGATTCTCGATGCCGCAGCGTTGGGCTTCCTCGGCCTTGGCGTACAACCGCCAACCCCTGAGTGGGGCACCATGCTGGCCTCGGCCCGTGACTACATCGAACGCGCCTGGTGGGTGGTGAGCCTGCCTGGTTTGACCATTTTGCTCAGCGTGCTGGCAATCAACTTGATGGGCGACGGTCTGCGCGATGCGCTGGACCCGAAACTCAAGAACGCCGCCTGAGGAGATTCCCATGTCACTGCTAGAAATCAAGAATCTCAACGTTCGCTTCGGCGACAAGACCGCGACCCCGGTGGTCGATGGCCTCGACCTGAAAGTCGACAAAGGCGAAGTACTGGCCATCGTTGGCGAGTCGGGTTCGGGTAAATCCGTGACCATGATGGCGCTGATGGGCCTGATCGAGCACCCCGGCATCGTCACCGCCGACTCGCTCAGCTTTGACGGCAAAGACATGCTCAAGCTGAGCAACCGTCAGCGTCGGCAAATCGTCGGCAAAGACTTGTCGATGGTCTTTCAGGACCCGATGACCGCGCTGAACCCGAGCTACACCGTCGGTTTCCAGATCGAAGAAGTGCTGCGTCTGCACCTGAAAATGTCCGGCAAGCAAGCGCGCAAACGTGCGATCGAACTGCTGGAAAAAGTCGAAATCCCGGGCGCCGCCAGCCGTATGGACGCCTACCCGCATCAACTGTCCGGCGGTATGAGCCAGCGCGTTGCGATCGCCATGGCGATTGCCGGCGAACCGAAACTGCTGATCGCCGACGAACCGACCACTGCTCTGGACGTAACGATTCAGGCGCAGATCATGGATCTGCTATTGGCGTTGCAGAAAGAACAGAACATGGGCCTGGTGCTGATCACCCACGACCTCGCGGTCGTGGCCGAAACCGCCCAGCGCGTCTGCGTGATGTACGCAGGGCAAGCCGTTGAAGTCGGTCAGGTGCCGCAACTGTTCGACATCCCGGCGCACCCGTACAGCGAAGCGCTGCTCAAGGCGATTCCCGAGCACAGCCTCGGCGCCGCACGCCTGTCGACCCTGCCGGGCATCGTCCCGGGCCGCTACGATCGTCCGCAGGGCTGCCTGCTGTCGCCGCGCTGCCCGTACGTGCAGGACAGCTGCCGCGCGCAGCGTCCAGGCCTTGATCCGAAAAGCCACAGCCTCGCCCGCTGCTTCTTCCCGCTGAACCAGGAGGTGGCGTAATGGCCGTCGTACTTACCGCCCGCGACCTGACCCGTCACTACGAAGTTTCCCGTGGCCTGTTCAAGGGCCATGCGACCGTGCGCGCCCTCAACGGCGTGTCGTTCGAACTGGAAGCCGGCAAGACCCTCGCCGTAGTTGGCGAGTCGGGCTGCGGCAAATCCACCCTCGCCCGTGCGTTGACGCTGATTGAAGACCCTTCTTCCGGATCCTTGAAAATCGCCGGCCAGGAAGTCGCCGGCGCCGACAAGGCCCAGCGCAAGCAACTGCGCAAAGACGTGCAGATGGTCTTTCAAAGCCCATACGCGTCGTTGAACCCACGGCAGAAAGTCGGTGACCAGCTCGGCGAACCGCTGCTGATCAACACCAACCTCTCCGCCGCCGAGCGTCGCGAGAAAGTCCAGGCGATGATGAAGCAGGTCGGCTTGCGCCCTGAGCACTACCAGCGCTATCCGCACATGTTCTCCGGCGGTCAGCGTCAGCGTATCGCCCTGGCTCGCGCGATGATGCTGCAACCGAAAGTGCTGGTGGCGGATGAACCGACCTCGGCACTGGACGTGTCGATTCAGGCGCAGGTGCTGAACCTGTTCATGGATCTGCAGCAGGAGTTCAACACTGCGTACGTGTTCATCTCGCACAACCTTGCGGTGGTGCAACACGTGGCCGACGACGTGATGGTGATGTATCTCGGTCGCCCGGTGGAACTGGGTCCGAAGAACGACATTTACGAGCGTCCGTTGCACCCATATACCCAGGCGCTGCTGTCGGCGACCCCGACCATTCACCCGGACCCGAACAAGCCGAAAATCAAGATCGTCGGCGAACTGCCTAACCCGCTGAACCCGCCACCGGGCTGCGCTTTCCACAAGCGCTGCCCGTACGCGACCGAGCGTTGCAGCACTGAAGAACCAGCCTTGCGCCAGCTCGATAGCCGACAGGTGGCTTGCCACTACGCCGAGCAGTTCCTCGACGGCGCGGCGTAAGCAAAACTGGAGAGCGATACAAAACACTGTGGGAGCGAGCTTGCTCGCGAAGGCATTGAATCATTCAACATAGATGTCGCCTGATACACCGCTTTCGCGAGCAAGCTCGCTTCCACAGGGATCGCATTTCAAAGAAAGTGACGTGTTAACCAAACCCCTTCCCCCCCGATTGCGCATCAGTCGAGGCAGAAGGGGTTTTCTTTTGTCTGCGATTTACGTCTGGCCATCGCCTTCGTCATCCGGATCATCAGTGTCCGGCTCATCAGTGGTCGAGTCGTCATCATCGGCGCTGCCGCCCTGGTCCTGATCGCCCGGCTCGGACTCAGACTTGGCCAGCATCAAGCCGCTGTGCCCGACCTGGCCGTTGAAGGCCTGGGAATCGTGATCCTCGCACTCGGCCCAGGCCGTCGCGGTGCCGAGGGACAGCATGACCATCACTTTCAACAGCAATAAAACCCGTAGCAACCTGCTTTTCATAGCTGACTCCATCCATTTTCAGGTGAGACATTCGTGCCTGACTGGCGCTGTGTGAAATCTAGTTCCGATCCATCGGGTTCACCAGATAGGACGCTAAGGAGCAGGCAGAAATGCCCTTCATGGAAAGACAGTTTTCGAATAATGCTCATAGCCGCAACAGCTAAGCGCCGCCGCGTGATCGCGTGGCCTGCCACGTCAACGGCATGGAAATCAACACCATCAGCGCACTCGCCAGCCACACACTGTGGCCGCCGAAATGACCGTACAACTGGCCACTGAGTACCGGTGACAACAGCGCACTGGCGCTCCAGCTCATAAAGAACAGGCCGAAGTACTGACCGCTTTTACCGCCTTGGGCAAAACGCATGGCCAGCACATTCAGCGGCGGCATGAAAAAGGCCTCGCCCAAGGTCCAGATCAGCGTCGACAGGCAGACGTAAAACAGCCCGGAGCCGAACGGCAACATACCGAGTCCGCAGGCCAGCAACACACTGCCGAGCAGCATTTGCCGGCGCATCCCCCAACGCTCGCCCCAGTGCGACAGCGGAATCTGCAGGGCGATCACCAACAACGCATTGAGCCCGAACTGCCAGCCGATCGCCTCGGTGCTCAAGTGATAGTAATCACGCAGGTAATTGCCCAGCGTGCTGTAGACCGTGTCGAACGCGATGCCGAGCACGGCCGTCGCTGCCAGCAACCAGAGAAACGGTTTGTCGCGATACGGCACACCCGGACCACCGGCGCCGACTATCGATGACTCTTCATTGATCAGCACCGGACGCTGCCACGTGGTACGAACAAACCAGAGCAGCGCCAACAACGTCATCGCCGCGCTGCCGAAAAACACCCAGCGAAAATCGGTCTGCGCCAACACCCCGCCCGCCACACCGGCGGCGGCCATCCCAAGGTTGCGCGCAACCCGACTCAACGCCTGCGCCCGCGAGCGCTGCGTCACCTCGCAATACTCCATGATCAGCCGCTGATGCAGCGTGCGGATGGCCCCATCGATCATCCCACTAAGCAACAGTAATGCAGCGAGCAAAGGCACCTGCGTCACCAGCCCCAGCAGGATCAGCACCCACACCGAAATAAAGAACAGCGTTGCCGTCAGCCGCGCCGTGCGCACATGATCACTGAGCCAGCCACCGAGCATCGACCCCAGCAGCAAACCCGCGCCGTACGCCGACAGCAACCAGCCAACCGTCTCGATCGCCAGCCCCAGTTCCTGACGCAGGTACAACGCCATGAACAGCTTGACCATGCTGCTCAAGCGATTGATGAACAACAGCGCCGCGAGCACCCAGGCCATCACGCCGAAATAGCCGTTCAGCCGTAGCAGGTGAGTCAGCCGACTCGTCATTCCATTGACCTCTCAAAGCGACTTGCGTGGAGCTGGAACACTAACGGCCAGCAGGCGGGTTGTCGCGTTCAAGAACATCGAGACCACAAAAAACCGAGTCGTCCTACAGCCATTGCGCGCGTTAAAACCGTTCCGAAGATCAAAAGCCCCTCACCCTAACCCTCTCCCGGAGGGAGAGGGGACTGACCGCAGTGTTTGGGAGAGCTACGCCGACGTGCGATACCGCGTCGAACTGAGGCTTTGAAAAACACACAAATCGGCCCCCTCTCCCTCGGGAGAGGGCTGGGGTGAGGGGCAAATCCAACACAAATCCAAAGCCGACCACGCCGTGCTCTTCACCACTCAATAGGCCGAGTGTCAGCTCGCCTGCTTTTGATCTTGATCTTGATCTTGATCTGTAGGGCGACGTCGGAAGGCTGAGTGGAGGGATTGATCCGGGCGAGAGAGCGCAGCGACCGTTTGGCGCAGCCAAACACAGCGAGAGGAGGTGCAGCGAAGCAAACCGTAGGCGCTGCGCCCGGATCGATCCCGCAGCGAAGGAACCCCGAGCCCCAGCGAGCGGGCCGTACGTAGGAGCAAGCGTTTTTTTGCTTACTTTTTTTAGGCGTTTGTAAAAAAAGTGAGTCGCCGTAAGGGCGAAACCGTAATCAGCAACACCCGCAGAAACGGATATACCCCCAAAACCAACCAAACAAAAAAAGCCCCCTAGGCATACACCTAGAGGGCTTCGGACAAACCAATTCAGAACTTAATGATGCTCACGCGTCGCACGGAATTTCACATCCGGCCAACGCTCTTCCATCAACGCCAGATTAACCCGAGTCGGCGCAAGGTAAGTCAGGTGACCACCGCCATCGACCGCCAGGTTCTCCACAGCCTTGTTGGAAAACTCCTCAAGCTTCTTCTTGTCGCTGCATTCAATCCAGCGCGCGGAATACACAGTAATCGGCTCGTACGAGCACTCAACCTTGTATTCCTCCTTCAAACGGCTGGCGACCACATCAAACTGCAGTACACCCACGGCGCCCAGAATGATGTCGTTGCTGCGCTCCGGGAAAAACACCTGCGTCGCGCCCTCTTCAGCCAGTTGCTGCAGACCCTGACGCAACTGCTTGGACTTCAGCGGATCACGCAGACGCACACGACGGAACAGCTCCGGCGCAAAGTGCGGAATACCGGTGAAACCGAGGGTTTCACCTTCACTGAAGGTATCGCCAATCTGGATCGTGCCGTGGTTGTGCAAACCAATGATGTCGCCGGCAAAGGCTTCTTCAAGCTGTTCCCGCTCGGAGGAGAAGAACGTCAGGGCATCGCCGATGCGCACGTCCTTGCCGGTACGCACATGGCGCATCTTCATGCCTTTCTCGTACTTGCCGGAGCAAATGCGCATGAAGGCGATACGGTCGCGGTGTTTCGGGTCCATGTTCGCCTGGATCTTGAAGATGAAGCCCGAGAACTTCTCTTCCACCGGCTCAACGGTACGCTCGTTAGCGACACGGGCCAGCGGACGCGGCGCCCAATCAACGACGGCGTCGAGTACATGGTCAACACCGAAGTTGCCCAGTGCCGTACCGAAGAACACCGGGGTCAGTTGACCGTCGAGGAATTCCTGCTGGTTGAATTCGTGGCAGGCGCCTTGAACCAGTTCCAGCTGTTCGATGAAGCGGTCGTACTCGTCGCCCAGATGCGCGCGGGCTTCGTCGGAATCGAGCTTCTCGATGATTTTGGTTTCGGTGCGTTCGTGACCGTGACCGGCGGTGTAGACAATGATGTAGTCGTCAGCCAGGTGGTACACGCCCTTGAAGTCACGGTAGCAACCGATCGGCCAGGTGATCGGCGCAGCCTTGATCTTCAGAACGGCTTCGATCTCGTCGAGCAGTTCGATCGGGTCGCGGATGTCACGGTCGAGTTTGTTGATGAAGCTGACGATCGGCGTGTCACGCAGACGGCAGACGTCCATCAGCGCAATGGTCCGTGGCTCGACACCTTTACCGCCGTCGAGGACCATCAATGCCGAGTCCACCGCCGTCAAGGTGCGGTAGGTATCTTCGGAGAAGTCTTCGTGGCCCGGGGTGTCGAGCAGGTTGATCATGTGCTCGCGATACGGGAACTGCATGACCGACGTGGTAATGGAAATACCCCGTTGCTTCTCCATCTCCATCCAGTCGGATGTCGCATGGCGATCGGATTTACGGGATTTCACCGTACCGGCCACTGCAATCGCCTTGCCCATCAACAGGAGCTTTTCGGTGATCGTGGTTTTACCGGCATCGGGGTGGGAAATAATGGCGAAAGTGCGGCGTTTCGCGACTTCGGCGGCCTGGTTGGTCATGGGAAATCGCCTGGCGGTGATTCAAAAAAGGGCCGCGATTATAGCCCAACTCGATGCAATAACCGAACCGTTGAGCACATTAAGGGTGGCCAAATGCTGCCGCAGATGGGAACCTTTTAAAGCCCGGAGACGTCCATCCCCTGTTACGAATTTTCGTCAGGGGCTGAAAAATCAGCAAGTTAGCCTGACGAGGCTGCGCTCATGGCTCGCTTTCAGACCGCTTTTTGCCGGTGCTGAGGGAGCTGCTTCTCGCGAACGTTTATTCCCGGCAGCCATGTATGGCATGCCACACGGGAGGGCGTTCGCCGACTACAAAAAAAGGAGTCCGCCTGTGGCTATCCGCTATGGCAAAGGGCTGATGGGAGGTGCGGTGGTGATCGCGCTCCTGGCCCTGCTGGTCCACTGGATCGGCATCAACACGATCGAACACTACCGCGACGATTTGTTGTTTTACCTGCAAGCTCATCTGATTCTCGTCCTCGCTTCAATGCTGGCCGCCCTTGTCGTGGGCATCCCCGCCGGCATCTTCCTCAGTCGTCCGACCATGGTCGGTCGCGCTGAACGCTTCATGCAGATTTTCAATATCGGTAACACCGTGCCGCCGCTGGCCGTGCTCGCGATTGCTCTGGGCGTCCTCGGCATTGGCAGTGGCCCGGCGATCTTTGCTTTATTCCTCGCTTCGTTGCTGCCGATTGTGCGCAACACCTACGAAGGCCTGAAAAATGTCCAGGGTTCGCTGAAAGAAGCGGCCGTCGGCATCGGCATGACCCCGCGCCAGGTGCTGTGGAAAGTCGAATTGCCCAACGCCGTGCCGATCATCGTCGGTGGTGTGCGCGTGGCGCTGGCAATCAACGTCGGCACCGCGCCGCTGGCGTTCCTGATCGGCGCCAACAGCCTCGGCAGCCTGATTTTCCCTGGCATCGCCCTGAACAATCAGCCGCAACTGCTGCTCGGCGCCGCGTGCACCGCGCTGCTGGCCTTGCTGCTCGATGGCGTCGTCACCCTCGCCAGCCGTCTCTGGCTGGAACGCGGTTTGCGCCCGTCTTAAGGCTTTTGCGAAGGAATATTTATGAAACGATTTAGCTCGTCTTTGGGATTGATAGTGGGCTGCATCCTGCTGTTCGCAGGTGTCGCCCAAGCCGCTGAAAAACCGGTTATCCGCCTCGGCGCCCGAGTCTTCACTGAGCAAACCCTGCTCGCCGAAATCACCGCGCAATACCTGCGCAGCAAAGGTTACGACGCGCAGATTACCGGCGGTCTGGGCAGCAACCTCGCCCGCAGCGCCCACGAAAGCGGACAACTGGACATGCTTTGGGAATACACCGGCGTGTCGCTGGTGGCCTACAACCATGTCACTGAAAAACTCGACAGCGCCCAGTCCTACGCCCGGGTAAAAGAACTCGACGCGAAAAAAGGCCTGGTCTGGCTGACCCCGTCGAAATTCAGCAACACCTACGCCCTCGCCCTCCCTGAAAAGGTCGCCGAGGAATATCCGCAGATCAACAACATCAGCCAGTTGAACGAAGTGCTGCGCGCCGAGGCCAAGACCAATCATCTGGTGGCGCTGGACACCGAGTTTGCCAACCGCTCCGACGGTCTGATCGGCATGGTCGATCTCTACGGCATGAACCTGACCCGCAAAAATATCCGCCAGATGGATGCCGGGCTGGTTTACACGGCATTGCGCAACGGTCAGGTGTTCGCCGGTCTGGTCTACACCACCGACGGTCGCCTCAACGCCTTCGGCCTGAAACTGCTGGAAGACGACAAGCATTACTTCCCCGACTACACCGCCGCACCGGTGGTGCGTCAGGCTTACCTCGACGCGCACCCGCAACTGGCCGAGCAACTCAAGCCATTAGCCGAACTGTTCGATGACGAAACCATGCGCCAGCTCAACGCGCGGGTCGACGTCGATCACGAGAGCCCATCGAAAGTGGCCGCCGATTTTCTGCGCCAGCACCCACTTGATTAAGGAGGAAAAGTCATGGAATTTCTGAACGCCTTTTCCCACCTCGACTGGCAGCAGGTGATGCACCTGACCTGGCAGCACATCACCCTGGTCGGCATCGCCGTGACCCTGGCGATTGTCGTTGGCGTGCCGCTGGGCATTCTGATGACCCGCTTTCCGACCCTTGCCGGGCCGTTGCAGGCCAGCGCCACGGTGCTGCTGACCGTGCCGTCGATTGCCCTGTTCGGTCTGCTGTTGCCGTTCTACTCCAAGTTCGGCCAGGGCCTCGGGCCGATGCCGGCGATCACCGCCGTGTTCCTTTATTCACTGCTGCCGATCATGCGCAACACCTACCTCGCCCTCACTGGCGTGGAACCGGGCATCCGTGAAGCAGCACGCGGCATCGGCATGACCTTCGGCCAGCGCCTGCGCATGGTCGAGTTGCCGATTGCGGTGCCAGTGATCCTCGCCGGCGTACGCACCGCCGTGGTGATGAACATCGGCGTGATGACCATCGCCGCGACCATCGGCGCCGGCGGCCTCGGTGTGTTGATCCTCGCTTCCATCAGCCGCAGTGACATGTCGATGCTGATCGTCGGCGCGCTGCTGGTCAGTCTTCTGGCGATTTTCGCCGACCTCGTTTTGCAGTGGCTGCAACGCTCGCTGACTCCAAAAGGACTCCTGAAATGATCGAACTTCAAAATCTCAGCAAGACCTTCCAAAGCAACGGCAAAGACGTCAAAGCTGTGGATTCGGTAAGCCTGACCGTCAATGAAGGCGAAATCTGCGTGTTCCTCGGGCCCTCGGGTTGTGGCAAAAGCACCACGCTGAAGATGATCAACCGCCTGATCAAACCGACTTCGGGCAAGATCCTCATCAACGGCGAAGACACCACCGATCTCGACGAAGTGACCCTGCGTCGCAACATTGGCTACGTGATCCAGCAGATCGGCCTGTTCCCGAACATGACCATCGAAGAGAACATCGTGGTCGTGCCGAAACTGCTCGGCTGGGACAAACAGAAATGCCACGACCGCGCCCGCGAATTGATGAGCATGATCAAGCTGGAGCCCAAGCAGTATCTGCATCGCTATCCGCGCGAATTGTCCGGTGGTCAGCAACAGCGCATCGGTGTGATCCGCGCACTGGCGGCGGATGCACCGTTATTGTTGATGGACGAGCCGTTCGGTGCGGTCGACCCGATCAACCGCGAGATGATCCAGAACGAGTTCTTCGAAATGCAGCGCGCGCTGAACAAGACCGTGATCATGGTCAGCCACGACATCGACGAAGCGATCAAACTCGGCGACAAGATCGCGATCTTCCGCGCCGGCAAACTGCTGCAGATCGATCACCCGGACACGCTGCTGGCGCATCCGGCGGACGATTTTGTCAGCAACTTCGTCGGCCAGGACAGCACGCTCAAGCGCCTGCTGTTGGTGAAGGCTGAAGATGCGGCGGACAACGCGCCATCGGTGAGCCCGGAAACCCCGGTGGCCGATGCGCTGGAATTGATGGATGAGCATGACCGTCGCTACGTGGTGGTCACCTGTGCCGAGAACAAGGCGCTGGGTTATGTGCGTCGTCGCGATCTGCACCGTCAGACCGGTACGTGCGCGCAGTTCCTGCGTGAGTTCAATGCCACCGCCGCGTACGACGAGCATTTGCGCATCCTGCTGTCGCGGATGTACGAGTTCAACCGTTCGTGGCTGCCGGTGATGGATGCCGAGCGGGTGTTCCTTGGCGAGGTGACGCAGGAGTCGATCGCGGCTTATCTGAGTTCGGGTCGTTCGCGCGGGATGAAGACCAATATCGTCTCGCCGGCTGAAGCGGTAGTCGCCTAAAAAATACACAACCTGTGGGAGCGAGCTTGCTCGCGAAAGCGCAATATCAGTCAACAACGATGTCGACTGTGAAAATGCCTTCGCGAGCAAGCTCGCTCCCACAGGATCCGGGTGATTTTTTCTTCACTCATCAGGCGGAAAAGAATCTCAACACCTGAGAACCAGGCAGCATGCTCTGGACAGCCTTCCAAACAACCAAAATCCCCCTCAATCCTTCCTCTCGCGGCCAACGTCGCCGAAGTTGCCGCCATCACACTTACCCACGACTTCGCCGACAAAATCCACGAACGTGCAGGTATTTTTAACACTGGAAAATTCCCGGGGAACATCTGCCCGTCATCTCGGTCGGCTACAAAGAGTGATGAACGCGACGTACGTCAGAAGCGTGCAAAAACGCGACATTTTTAGTTGATCTCACGCCCCTCACGCCCTAAAGTTCGCGCCGAACGTCCATGCTGGAAACGATCCATCCGGCTCAAGTACTGACGACGAGACAGCAAGGCCAAGGGTAAAACCACCCGTGGCCTTTTTGCTTTCGGCGACATGCCTTGGGAAGTAGGCGAACCAAAGTGGGGATACGGAGGGCGTTCATTTGCACCCATTGTTTAACTTAGTTTGCCAGTAGGAGTTCCCAGCATGTCGATCCAGGTCGAAGACTATTTCGCGCGCGCTACATTCGACAAAATGAAGGCGTTCGCCGACAAACAGGAAACCCCGTTCGTGGTGATCGACACCGCGATGATCGCCCAGGCCTACGATGACCTGCGCGCCGGTTTCGAATTCGCCAAGGTCTACTACGCGGTCAAGGCCAACCCGGCCGTCGAGATCATCGACCTGCTCAAAGAAAAAGGTTCGAGCTTCGACATCGCCTCGATCTATGAGCTGGACAAGGTAATGGATCGTGGCGTCAGCCCGGACCGTATCAGCTACGGCAACACCATCAAGAAATCCAAGGACATCCGCTACTTCTACGAGAAGGGCGTGCGTCTGTTCTCCACCGACTCCGAAGCTGACCTGCGCAACATCGCCAAGGCGGCCCCGGGTTCGAAAGTCTATGTGCGCATCCTCACCGAAGGCTCGACCACGGCTGACTGGCCACTGTCGCGCAAATTCGGCTGCCAGACCGACATGGCCATGGACCTGCTGATCCTCGCTCGCGACCTCGGTCTGGTGCCTTACGGCATCTCGTTCCACGTCGGCTCGCAGCAACGCGACATCAGCGTCTGGGACGCGGCGATCGCCAAGGTCAAAGTGATTTTCGAGCGTCTCAAAGAAGAAGACGGCATCCACCTGAAGCTGATCAACATGGGCGGTGGCTTCCCGGCCAACTACATCACCCGCACCAACAGCCTGGAAACCTACGCCGAAGAAATCATCCGCTTCCTCAAGGAAGACTTCGGTGATGACCTGCCGGAAATCATTCTCGAGCCGGGCCGCTCGTTGATTGCCAACGCCGGTATTCTGGTCAGCGAAGTGGTACTGGTTGCACGCAAGTCGCGCACCGCCGTCGAGCGTTGGGTGTATACCGATGTGGGCAAGTTCTCCGGCCTGATCGAAACCATGGACGAAGCGATCAAGTTCCCGATCTGGACCGAGAAAAAAGGCGAGATGGAAGAAGTGGTCATCGCCGGCCCGACTTGCGACAGCGCCGACATCATGTACGAGAACTACAAGTACGGTCTGCCGTTGAACCTGGCGATCGGTGATCGTCTGTACTGGCTGTCGACCGGTGCGTACACCACCAGTTACAGCGCGGTTGAGTTCAATGGCTTCCCGCCGTTGAAGTCGTTTTACGTGTAAGCGCTGAAGCCGTAATGCAAAAAGCCCATGACGTGTCATGGGCTTTTTTGTGTCTGTGCGTTCGGCTTGAAGTTTTGCCGGGTACTTGARACCGAGGCCCCTCACCCCAGCCCTCTCCCGAGGGAGAGGGAGCCGATGTGTAAGCTTTTCAAAATTGAGTTCGACTGGATATCTCAGGTCGATGTATAGCGCCAGAACGACGCGGTCAGTCCCCTCTCCCCCTGGGAGAGGGCTAGGGTGAGGGCTTTGCGAATTCAGACGCGCTGCAAGTCTGTGCATCGAAGCGCGAACTGAGCAGCCATCCCCTGAATCCTGGGATCTGTCGCACCTGACAGCGTCTGACTCGCCACCCGCAGAAAATTCAGATTGCCGCCGGCCAAAGCTCTCTCAAGCCAATCGACCGCCTCATCAATCCGCCCCTCATCCGCTAAAACTGCAGCGAAACTGAATTGCCCACGAAAATCCCCACCCTCAGCCGAGCGCCGATAGCACTCACGCGCCGCCAACGGATCCGCCGGGCACACCAGCCCTTCTTCCAGATACCGCCCCAGCAGATTCATCGATTTCGCATGGCCCAGTTCAGCCGCGCGGCGATACAGCGCCAGCGCTTGCAGATGATCCACCGCCACACCGCGCCCGGTCGCCAGCAGATTGGCGAGGTTGTACATCGCCCAATCCAGTCCGGCCTCCGCTGCAATCCGATAATGCTGCGCAGCAACCGACGCATCCGCCGCGCAACCCCAACCATGCTCATGACAACGCCCGAGCATGTTGCGCGCCATCAGGTGCCCACGCCCGGCAGCGATGCCGAACCAGCGCAGCGCCAGCGCTTGATCCTGGGCGATGCCTTGGCCGTCGAGCAGGATTTGCCCAAGCAACGCCTGCGCCTCTATTTCGCCCTCACCCGCCGCCAACAAAATCGCCTGCGCAGCACGGGCCGGGCTTTCGGCAAGCATGGCGCTAAGTTGTTCGCCGTCGAGGACTTCTTCCCGACGCAGTTGAAAACTCATACCTCGACCCAGCGACGGAGCAAGTTGTGATACGTGCCGGTGAGGCGAATCAGTGACGGGTGATCAGGCAGATCTTGAGTCAATTGCTGAATCGCCCCGTCCATCTCGAACAACAGCGCGCGCTGGCTATCTTCACGCACCAGACTTTGTGTCCAGAAGAACGACGCATAACGCGCGCCACGCGTGACCGCGTTGACCTTATGCAGGCTGGTGCCGGGGTACAAAACCATGTCGCCGGCCGGCAACTTCACCCGTTGCGTGCCGAAGGTGTCCTGGATCTCCAGCTCGCCGCCGTCGTAATCCTCGAGCTCGCTGAAGAACAGCGTCGCCGACAGATCGGTGCGCACCCGCTCGATGCTGCCCTTGGGTTGGCGCACGGCGTTATCGATGTGGAAATCGAAACTGCCACCGGCCGTGTAACAGTTCACTAACGGCGGGAAGACTTTGTGCGGCAACGCGGCGGACATGAACAGTGGGTTTTTCCACAAACGTTCCAGCATCGCTGCGCCGATCTCTTTGGCCAGCGGATGGCCTTCGGGCAGCTGCAAATTGTGCTTCGCCTTGGCCGACTGAAAGCCGGCGGTGATCTTGCCATCGGCCCAATCGGCCTGCTCTAGCGCCTCACGAATGCGCTGCACTTCGTCTTTTGCGAACAGTCCGGGGATGTGCAGCAGCATGGCGATGTCACCTGATGGCAAAGAGGCGGCAATGGTATTGATTCTTATTGACTGTGTAAAACCCGAGAGACGAATGAACTGGCAAAAACCGTAAGGTTAAATTGTAAAGAATGTAAATTCAGTGCGAATAACAATGTTTCGCAATTGATACGAATAACTGTTTACCCTATATTCCGCGGCCTCAAATCCTTGGGGAGGGGAATAAAAATGGCACGTCAACACGCACAATTACCGGTCAGTTCACCACGTCTGCTCGCCTCTGCAATCGGTGTGGCAATCACCGCCGGTTCCGCTGGCCAGATGGTGTTCGCCGCTGAAAAAACCGACAGCAAAGCCTCCGGCAATGCCATCGCCCTGGACGCCACCGCCATCACCGGCGAAGCCCAGGATTCGACGTCCTATCAGGTCGAAAAAGCCTCCTCGCCCAAGTACACCGCGCCGCTGGTCGACACGCCGCGCTCGGTCACCGTTATTCCGCAACAAGTACTCAAAGACACCGGCGCCCTGAACATGCAGGACGCGCTGCGCACCGTGCCGGGCATTACCTTCGGCGCCGGTGAAGGCGGCAACCCACAGGGCGACCGTCCGTTCATTCGTGGTTTCGACGCCCAGGGCGACACCTACCTCGACGGCGTGCGCGACACCGGTTCGCAAAGCCGCGAAATCTTCGCCGTGGAAAACATTGAAGTCAGCAAGGGCCCGAACTCCGCCATCGGTGGTCGCGGCGCAGCGGGCGGCAGCATCAACCTGGTGAGCAAGAAAGCGCACTTGGGCAACTCGTTCGACGGTGGTTTCACTTGGGGTTCCGACCAGACCCAGCGCTATACCCTCGACGGCAACTACCAGTTCAGCGACACCGCCGCCGGCCGTCTGAACCTGATGAGCCACGAGAGCAATGTCGCCGGTCGCGACAAAGTCGATTACGACCGCTGGGGTATCGCCCCGTCCCTGGCGTTTGGCCTGGGCACCGACACCCGCGTCAACCTCGACTACTACCATCTCGAAAGCAACGACACCCCGGACTCGGGCGTGCCGTACACCATTCCGGCCGGCGGCTCCGCTGCACGCACCAAGTCCAATCCGGACAAGCCTTACGCTGGCGGTGACCACAGCAATTTCTACGGTCTGGATCGCGACTTCCGCAAGGGCCGCACCGACACCGCGACCTTCGCCATCGAGCATGACCTGAGCGATTCGCTGACGATCAAGAACACCCTGCGTCACGGCACCAGCATGCAGGATTACATCCTGACCCAACCTGACGACAGCAAGGGCAACGTCAACAACGGCACGGTCTGGCGTCGTGCCAACACTCGGGTGAGCAACACCGAGACCACCACCAACCAGACTGACCTGTTCGGCAATTTCTACGTCGCCGGCTTCAAGAACAGCTTCTCCACCGGCGTTGAATACACCCGTGAGGAAAGCCAGAAGTCTTCGTACAACGTCAACACCGACACCACGCCGCGCACCACTAATGTGGCCGCGAGCAGTAACTGCACGCCGTCGATGATCGGCGCGTCGAGTAACTACAACTGCACCTCGCTGTCGAACCCGAACCCGAACGATCCGTGGAACGGCGCGATTTCGCGTAACTACGCCGGCACCGACACCCAGGCCAACACCTACGCGCTGTATGTGTTCGATACGCTGGAACTGAATGAGCAGTGGCTGGTGAACATGGGCCTGCGTTACGACCACTTCGACACCGACTACAAGACCTACAACGCCGCTGGCACCACCACGTCCAAGGGCGATGACACCAGCGAGTTCGTCACCGGTCAGTTCGGCGTCGTCTACAAGCCTGCGGAAAACGGCAGCATCTACGCCTCCTACGCCACCTCGGCCACGCCACCGGGCAACACCTTGGGCGAAGGTCAGGAAGGCAACCCGTTGGGCGGCACCCCGGATCGCAGCGGCAACCTGCTGAGCAGCGACATGGAGCCGGAAACCACCAAGAACTATGAAATCGGCACCAAGTGGGATCTGCTCAACGATCGCCTGTCGCTGACCGCTGACATCTTCCGCACCGAGAAAGAAAACGCTCGTGTGCAAGTCGACACCACGTCGTACGAAAACGCCGGCAAGACCCGCGTGCAAGGTGTCGAGCTCTCGGCCAGCGGCAAGATCACTGACAAGTGGCAAGTGTTCGCCGGTTACGCCTTCATGGACAGCGAACAAGTCGACGGCGGCCCGCTGGGCAAGGCCAACGACGGCAACGAACTGCCTAACACGCCGAAAAACAGCGCCAGCCTGTGGACCACTTACCAGGTCACGCCGAAGCTGACCATCGGTGGCGGCGCGTTCTACGTCGACGACGTGTACGGCAGCGTGGCCAACACCACCATGGTTGACTCGTATGTTCGCTACGACGCGATGGCTGCGTACAAACTGACCAAGAACGTCGACCTGCAACTCAACGTGCAGAACCTGACCAACGAAACCTACTACGACAAAGCCTTCTCGACCCACTTCGCCAACCAGGCGGCGGGCCGTACGGCACTGTTGAGCACCAACTTCCACTTCTGACCGATGTGGAAACCTGTGGGAGCGAGCTTGCTCGCGAAAGCGCTGGGTCAGTCAAGTAGAGGCTGACTGACACGACGCCTTCGCGAGCAGGCTCGCTCCCACAAGGTATGCGCCGCAAGGCTTGGCCCCGTTCATTCCATTGAACGGGGCTTTTGTGCGTAATAAAGAACGCTTCTCGATAACCCACGGCATAATGCGCGCCGTGAAGACAATTTCCGAATGGACGGCGAGTGACGTGTTGAAGAAAACCCTGTTCCAGTTGCACTGGTTTTTTGGCATCACCGCAGGCCTGGTGCTGGCGTTGATGGGCATCACCGGCGCGGCCTATTCATTTCAGGACGAAATCCTGCGGGCGCTGAATCCCTCCGTCCTGCAGGTGGAAAAACAAGTCGCCGGTGTCTTGCCGCCCGTCGAACTGGTCGAGCGTATCGAAGCCACATCCGGCAAAAAAGTCTCGATGCTCTGGGTCGAAACCGACAGCGGCAACGCGGCGAAAGTGTTCTTCACCCCGCCCAAGGGTGAACGTCGCGGCGAGATGCGCTACTTCGATCCGTACACCGCCGAGTTCATGGGCGACGCGGTCGGCCAGAATTTCTTCGGCCTGATGCTGCAACTGCACCGTTTCCTCGCCATGGGCGATACCGGGCGCAACATCACTGGCGCTTGCACGCTGATCCTGCTGTTTTTCTGCCTCTCCGGCCTATACCTGCGCTGGCCACGGCAGTGGAACAGGTGGCGCGTGTGGCTAACGCTGGACTGGAAGAAAAAGGGCCGCGCCTTCAATTGGGACCTGCATTCGGTAGCCGGTACATGGTGCTTGTTGGTGTATCTGCTGCTGGCACTGACCGGGTTGTCGTGGTCATACGAGTGGTACAACAAAGGCCTGACCAAGCTGCTTTCCGACGCACCACAAAACGAGCGCGTGCGCGGTGGTCGTGGCCCGGCACCGGAAGGCCCTGCGCCGACAGCCGATTACGCGGCGATGTGGAGCAGCATCTACAGCGCCGCCGGCCCGGGTCTGGCCGCGTACAACATCCGCATGCCGGCCATCGCTGGCCAACCGGCGACCGTGTTCTACCTGCTCGACAGCTCGCCGCACGATCGCGCGTTGAACCAGATCACTCTCGACCCGGCCACGGGCCTGGTCACACGCGTCGACCGTTACGCCGACAAGAGCTTCAAGGCGCAACTGCTGACCAGCATTTATGCGCTGCACGTCGGCAGCTATTTCGGCCTGGTCGGACGGATCATCATTACCCTCGCGGCAGTGTGCATGCCGCTGTTCTTCATCACCGGCTGGCTGCTGTACCTCGACCGCCGCCGCAAGAAAAAGCAGATCAAGGATGCACGTAAAGGCCTCGTTCAACCGGCCGGCGATGCGTCGGCATGGCTGATCGGCTTCGCCAGCCAGAGCGGTTTCGCCGAGCAACTGGCATGGCAGACCGCCGGCCAATTGCAGGCTGCCGGACTGCCGGTGAAAGTGCAGCCGCTGGCGAATGTCAGCGAGCAGGATCTGCGTGAATCGAACAACGCGCTGTTTGTGGTGAGCACGTTCGGCGACGGCGAAGCGCCGGACAGCGCGCGCGGATTCGAGCGCAAAGTGCTGGGCAAAGCGGCAACCCTCGACAGTCTGAATTACTCGGTGCTCGGTCTCGGCGATCGTCAATATCAGCACTTCTGTGGTTTCGCCAAACGCCTGCACCAATGGTTGGCGGAGCACGGCGGCAAGACATTGTTCGCGCCGGTCGAAGTCGACAGCGGTGATCCCTATGCCCTGCGCCATTGGCAAACCCAACTTGGCCTGCTCACCGGGCAAGCGCCCGTGGATACCTGGCAAGCACCGAGTTACGACAACTGGACGCTGGTACGCCGCGAACTGATGAACCCGGACAGCAGCGGTTCACCGGTTTATCTATTAGGCCTGAGCGCACCAAACACCAGCAGCTGGCTGGCCGGTGATCTGGTCGAAATACTGCCGCGCAACTGCCCGTGGGCCATCGAGCATTTCCTCGACGGCCTCGGCATTCGTGGCGAAACCACCGTGAAAATCAACGGCCTCGACGAGCCGCTGGAAGTCGCGCTGGCCTCGCGGCAATTGCCCGAGCACCGTGCACATCTGGTCGGTCTGCATGCGCAATCGCTGGTCGACGCGATGGTGCCGCTGGCCATGCGCGAATACTCGATCGCCTCGATTGCCGCCGACGGCGTGCTGGAGTTGATCGTGCGCCAGGAAAAGCATGCCGACGGCACCTTGGGCATCGGCTCTGGCTGGCTGACCGAGCATGCGCCCGTGGGCGGCAGCATCAGCCTGCGGGTTCGACGCAACAGTGGTTTCCATCTGCCGAACGAACCCGTACCGATGATTCTGCTGGGTAACGGCACCGGGCTAGCCGGGTTGCGCAGCTTGCTCAAGGCGCGGATTGCCGATGGTCAGCAGCGCCAGTGGCTGCTGTTTGGCGAGCGCAATCGTGAGCACGATTTCCTCTGCCGCGCGGAGCTGGAAGAGTGGTTGATCAATGGTGATCTGGAACGGCTGGATCTGGCGTTTTCGCGGGATCAGGCTGAGAAGGTTTATGTGCAGGATCGCTTGCGTGAGTCGGCTGCAGAGTTGAAGAAATGGCTGGCGGACGGGGCGGTGATTTATATCTGTGGCAGCTTGCAGGGGATGGCTTCGGGGGTTGATCAGGTGCTCAATGACATCCTCGGCAGCGCCGAAGTCGAACGCCTGATCGAACAGGGCCGCTATCGCCGCGACGTCTATTAAAAGCCCCTCACCCTAACCCTCTCCCGGAGGGAGAGGGGACTGATTGGGGGAGATTCACGCAATACGCCGACCTGAACGTGCTTCACCGAATCCATAATCGAGAAAGGCTTTGTATCCAATCTCATAATCGATACGGTCTTTCAGGTCGACGTACCTCTTCAGACACCACGGTCGGCCCCCTCTCCCTCTGGGAGAGGGCTGGGCGGGCGGCGTTCCGATGAGGGTTAGCTTTTGATCTTCAAACCGGCTGCAACTTCTGTTCAAAAACCGCCACCCCATTCAAATCCCGCAACACCACGCTCATCTCCCCACTCCCCCCTTCAATATTCACCTCGCCAAAAAACTGAAACCCGGCAAACGGCGAAGTGTTTTGCGCCGGCGGCGCCTTCTCGAAAACAACCTCCGGGCCAAAGGTTTTATCCAGTGGATTAGGCCCGAAACTCCCGGCGTTCAGCGGCCCGGCGACAAACTCCCAGAACGGTTCGAAATCCTGAAACGCCGCCCGATCCGGGTGATAGTGATGCGCCGCGCAGTAATGCACATCTGCCGTGAGGAAGACAAAATTGCGCACCTGCTGCGCACGCAGATAGCCGAGCAATTCGGCAACTTCCAGCTCGCGCCCCTGCGCAGGTCCCGGATCACCGTTAGCCACCGCTTCCCAACGCGCCACACCCGGACTGACCTCACCATCCGGCACGCCCAGACCGATCGGCATGTCGGCGGCAATGACCTTCCACTGGGCTTTGGATTTCTTCAAGCCGCGCTTGAGCCAGTTCAGTTGCTCACGCCCCAGGAACGGTTTCGCCGCGCCGAGGTTGTCGTCATTGGCGCCGCGATAACTGCGCATGTCGAGCACGAACACATCGAGCATCGGCCCATAACTCAACTTGCGATAAATCCGCCCGCCACCGTCAGCGGCCTGCAAACGCATCGGTGAATATTCCAGCCACGCCTTGCGTGCACGCCCGACCAGGGTGTGGATATCTTTCTCCTGGTAGCGCTCATCAAGCTGCTTGCCCGGCGACCAGTTGTTGACCACTTCATGGTCGTCCCACTGCCAGATCTGCGGCACCTCGGCGTTGAAGCGGCGAATGTTTTCGTCCATCAGGTTGTAGCGGTAATTGCCGCGATAATCGTCGAGGGTCTGCGCGACTTTGCTCTTGGCTTCGGTGGTGAGGTTGCGCCAGATGCGACCGTTTTCCGTGGTGAGCTGCGCGGGTACCGGGCCGTYGGCGTAGATGGTGTCGCCGCTGTGGATAAAGAAGTCCGGCAGGCGCAGACGCATGGCTTCATAGATGCGCATGCCGCCGATGTCCGGGTTGATGCCGAAGCCCTGGCCGACGGTGTCGCCGCTCCAGACGAAACGAATATTGCGCCGCGCCGTCGGAGCGCTGCGCAGGTGACCCAACCACGGTTCGCTGGCGACGCCGGTGCGCGCGTCCTTGAAATACACCCGATAGAAAATCGCCTGATCGGCGGGCAGCCCGGTCAGTTCAACGCGGGCGGTGAAGTCGCTGCGGGCATCGGCCAGCGCCGAGACCACCCGGCGCGGGTGACGAAACTGGCTGCGGGTGTCCCACTCGACCACCATATGCGCGGGGCGATCGCTGCGGCTCCAGATCATCGCGCGGTCGCCTTGCAGATCGCCGGACTGCACGCCGTCGGTCAACTGCGGGCGATCCTTGACCGACGCAATCACCGCCGGCGCCAGGCTTGGCATCAGCAGACCGGCACCAACGACTTGCATGACACGCCGGCGACCGGGGTTGAAATCGCTCATGGTGTTCTCCCTGAAAAAAGGAAAACTTAAGCACGCTCACATGACTCGGAAATGACACCAGACACACCACACAACCCATGTGGGAGCGAGCTTGCTCGCGAATGCGTGCTATCAGTCGAAATCTTCTTCGATGACACACCGCTTTCGCGAGCAAGCTCGCTCCCACAGGGTTTTGTGGTGCCAGTTAAGCCTTCGCCGGTTCCAGCGCCAGCTCAACGGCTTCCGGGCGTTTGACCGTCGCATAGACAACGGCGGTCAAGAGGCTCCCCGCGACAATCGCCAACAAATACAGCAACGCATGATTGATCGCATTCGGAATCGCCAGCACAAACAAGCCACCGTGCGGCGCCATCAGTTTGCAGCCGAAGTACATCGACAATGCACCTGTCAGCGCGCCACCAGCGATGCTCGCCGGAATCACCCGCAACGGATCTTTCGCGGCAAACGGAATCGCCCCTTCGGAGATGAAGCACAGCCCCAGCACGAAGGCAGCCTTGCCGGCCTCGCGTTCAGTCTGGGCGAATTTGCGCCGCGCAATGAATGTGGCGATGCCCAGACCAATCGGCGGCACCATCCCTGCGGCCATGGTCGCGGCCATCGGTGCATAACTCTGCGACGCCAGCAGACCTACCGAGAACGCGTACGCGGCTTTGTTGATCGGCCCGCCAAGGTCGACGCACATCATGCCACCGAGCAGCACACCGAGCAGAATCGCGTTGGTGGTGCCCATGCTGTCGAGGAAATGCGTGAGCGCACCGAGCATGCCGGCGACCGGTTTACCGACCACGTAAATCATCACCAGACCGCTGATCAGGCTGGCAAACAACGGGATGATCAGAATCGGTTTCAGCGCTTCGAGACTTTGCGGCAAGGCGACATATCGACTGATAGCCTTGGCCGCATAACCGGCGATAAACCCGGCGATGATGCCGCCGATAAACCCGGCGCCCAGCGTACTGGCAAGCAAACCACCAATCATCCCCGGCGCCAAGCCCGGACGGTCGGCGATCGAGTAAGCGATGTAACCGGCCAGCAGCGGCACCATCAACTTGAACGCCGTCTCACCGCCGATCTGCATCAGCGCAGCGGCCAACGTGCCTTCTTCCTTGAACGCGGTGATGCCGAAGACGAACGACAGCGCGATCATCAAACCGCCGGCCACGACCATCGGCAACATGAATGACACGCCGGTCAGCAGGTGTTTATAGATGCCGGTTTTCTCTTGCCTGGCCGGTGCCTGGCCGTCACTCGCGGCGCTTTCCACTGCACCTTCGGCCAAGGCTTTTTTCAGCGTGGCTTCGGACTGCTTCAAGGCGATCCCGGTGCTGCAGCGATAGATCTTCTTGCCGGCAAAACGCTCGGTGGCGACTTCGATATCCGCCGCCAGCAACACCACGTCTGCGTCGGCAATCGCCACTGCGCTCAACGGGGTTTTCGCGCCCACCGAGCCTTGGGTTTCGACTTGCAAGTCATAGCCCAGGCGCTTAGCGGTTTGCTGCAAGGCTTCGGCGGCCATGAAGGTGTGCGCGACACCGGTCGGGCAGGCAGTGATGGCGACGATGCGCGGTGCACGCGGCGCATCAGTCGCCGGCTCAGCCTCACTGGCAACGTAAACTTCTGCCTCTTCAGCACCACGACGCAGCACCGCCTCGACATCTTGCAATGCCTGCGCCGGAGCAATCTGGAAAACCCGTTTGCCGACAAAACGCGTCATGTCGATCGCGCCTGTGGCGACCAGCAAAACCCATTCGGCCGCGGCAATGGTCGCCGCCGACAATTCGCGCTCAGGGTGCGCCGCATCGACCACTTCAACGCTGGTGCTCCAGCCCTGACGCTGCGCGGCCGCATCGAGCAGACGCGCGCACAGCACACTGGTGACCATGCCGTTCGGGCAAGCCGTAACAATGGCTAATTTCATGACAAACCCTCTTATTGTTCTGTCAGGGGACGCACGCGCACGCCCTGTTCGAGCTGCGCCAGTTGCGCCGCGTCGTTGATGCCAAAACCGATCTGGGTCACCGCCATCGCCGCAATTGCGGTGGCCGTGCGCAGGGTTTGTTCAGGTGTGTCGGCGCTGAGCAAACCGTGGAGCATGCCGGCCAGCAACGAATCACCGGCACCGACCGTGCTGGCGACGCTGACCTTAGGCGGCGTGGCGTGCAGTGCCGAACCGACGCTGAACCAGTTCACGCCATCAGCACCGTGAGAGATCACCACGTGCTCGATGCCTTGCGCATGCAAGCGCGCCGCTGCTTGCGCTTCCGCCGCGTGGGAAACCACGTCGCAACCGAGCGCGTCGGCGAGTTCTTCGGTGTTCGGTTTGATCAGCCATGGACTGGCTTTCAAAGCTTCGCGCAGTGCTGCGCCGCTGCTGTCGAGAGCGACTTTCAGACCGAGCTGATTGAGCCGTTCGATCAACTCGCGCAACCACTGCGCCGTCACGCCACGCGGCAAACTGCCAGCTACCACTACCGCATCGTGACCCGGTGCAATCTGCACCAGTCGATCGAGCAACGCTTGCTGCGCGGCGGCATCGACCACCGGTCCAGGGCCGTTGATGTCGGTGATGCGGCCACTCTGTTCAGCGACTTTGATGTTGCTGCGCGTCTCGCCCGGCACGCGGATAAACGCGTCGACAAAACCACGCTTGGCGAACAGGGTTTCGAACGCTTGCAGATTGTCTTCGCCGAGAAAGCCGCTGACCGTCAGTTGATGGCCGAGGTCGGCCAGCACTTGCGCAACATTCACGCCTTTGCCGGCAGCGTGGGTGTGCATCTCGTCGCTGCGATTGACCTGACCCGCCTCCAGGCGTGGCAGTTCGACGGTGAGGTCGAGCGCCGGATTGAGGGTCAGGGTAAGAATCTTGGCCATTACAGGGCCTCCACTAATGCGCGCACTTCGTTCGCGCTGCCCACGGCCAGGGCGTGTTGAGCAAGGGTTTGCGCCTGGGTCAGGCTGAGTTCGCGGATGCGCGCCTTGACTTCGGCAATGCTGCGACCGGAAACGCTGAGTTCATCGACACCGAGGCCGACCAGCACCGGCACCGCCAGCGGATCTGCCGCCAGCTCACCGCAGACGCCGACCCATTTGCCGTGGGCATGGGCCGCGCGCACGGTGATGTCGATCAGTTGCAGCACCGCCGGGTGCAAGCCATCCGCCTGCGCCGACAGGGTCGGGTGACCACGGTCGATGGCCAGTGTGTACTGGGTCAGGTCGTTGGTGCCGACACTGAAGAAGTCGACTTCCTTGGCCAATACCGGCGCGAGCAGAGCGGCGGACGGCACTTCAATCATGATCCCCAGTTGCAGATCAGCAACCGGGATTTCCAGGCGCAGACGTTCAGTCATGTCGCGGGCCTGACGCCACTCTTCGACGCTGCCAACCATCGGGAACATGATCCGCAGCGGACGGTTGTCCGCCGAACGCAGCAAGGCGCGCAATTGCGCTTCCATGATCTGCGGACGCTGCAAGGTCAGGCGAATACCGCGTACGCCGAGGAACGGGTTTTCTTCCTTGGCGATCGGCCAATACGGCAGCGGTTTGTCGCCGCCGACGTCCAGCGTGCGCACCACCAGCGGTCGACCGGCGAGACCATCAAGAACGCGGCGGTATTCGGCTTCTTGCGTGGCCTCGTCCGGCGCTTGCGGGTGGGCCATGAAAATCAGTTCGGTACGCAGCAGGCCAATGCCTTCGGCGCCCTGCTCCACCGCACTGATCACGCCCGCGCTTTCGCCGATGTTGGCGAACACTTCGACCGCGTGACCATCGGTGGTGTGTGCCGGTTGATGGCGTTGTTCGGCGGCAATTTTCAAGCGTTGCTCACGGGTGTCGCGTTCTTCGGTGGCGCGTTGCAGGGTCGCCGCATCGGCGTCGACGTGCAGGCGACCGCGTTGGCCGTCGAGCAGCAACGGTGTGCCCGGCGCCAGCAACAACACCGCTGCGCCAGCGCCGACCAGCGCTGGAATCCCGAGAGCACGCGCAACGATTGCACTGTGCGCCGTGGCGCCGCCGCGCGCGGTGAGAATCCCCGCCACGCGCACCGGATCCAGCCGTGCGACATCGGACGGACCGACCTCGTCCATCACCAGAATGTACGGTTGCTCAGGCTCGCTCGGAGTTTGCACGCCACACAGTTGCGCCAACACGCGACGACCGACGTCACGCAGGTCCGCCGCCCGTTCGGCGAGCAACGCGTCGTGTAGCGATTCCTGTTGTTTGGCCGCCGCTTCGATCACCGCCATCCACGCCGCTTCGGCGCTTTCGCCTTGCTTGAGGCGGGTGTCGACTTCATCGGTGAGTTCCGGATCGTCGAGCATTTCCTGATGGGTGATAAAGATCTCGCGGATGGCTTTGGCTTTGCTGCGTTCGATCAGGCCCTGAATGTCACCGCGCACGTCGCTGAGCGCTTGCTTGAGACGTTCGCGCTCAACGGCGGCAGACTCGCCGCGCAGCGGGTAATCGATGGTTTGCTGAACCTGAATATGCGCAGGCCCGATGGCAATGCCAGGGGCTGCCGGGATCGCCTGCAACTGAGCGCCGGACGCCGGGGCGATCAGCACTTCGGCGATGTCGGCAATGACCTCGCGCTGCTGGCTTACGGCTGGCAGCGGCTCGACTTCTTCGCCAAGGCCTTCTTCGATCGCGGCCAAGAGTGCCGGCAAGGCGTCAGCGGCGATGCTCGGTTCCGCGATCAACTCCAACACCTGACCGCGACGGGCGCCGAGGCTGAGCAGTTTGCTCAAGCTCTTCACCGACACGGCGCTGTCCTGGCCGTCGACGATGCGCACACGAATTTCGCCATCAAAACTCTTCGCCAGTTGCGCAAGGATCTTCGCCGGGCGCGCGTGTAAACCATGGGCGTTGGCCAGGGCAATGCGTGCGCTCGGCCAATCGGCGGGCAATTCACCGCCGAGCACTTCAAGGACTTTACGGCTGCTGGTGGCGCGGCCCAGCTCATGGCCGCGACCTTCAATCAGCAACGCGCAAAGACGTTCAAGCAACGCCTGATGCGCTTCGCCAAGGCTGGCCAGACAGAACAGACCGCTGAGCGGCTGACCGAGGTAGCGCATCGGTTTGTCCGGCGTCACGAACGCCAGGCCCGGACGCTTCACGGTCTGCTCGCTGTGCAGCCACCACAGGCCATCGCCCAGCGGCAGCGCTTCGACTTGTTGCAACACACCGGCAAAACCGTTGCTCACACAATCGGCCTGACGCAACAGACGCGCGCCACGCCAGACCAGTTCTTCGAAATCGTCAGCCGACACGCCGAGGCCAATCATCTGTGCATCCAGCGCCAGCTCTTGCGGTGCGCCTTGCAGCAATTTCAGCAGCGCTTCGGGGGAACTGGCACGACGCAGAGCCTGGCCCAGATCGGTCTCGCCGAGGGCGCGGGTCAGCAGTTGCAGCAGGCGCAGGTGTTCGTCGGATTTGGCGGCGATGCCGATGGCCAGATAAACGATCTGGCCATCGCCCCAATCCACGCCTTCCGGGAACTGCATCAGGCGCACGCCAGTGGCGAACACCTGATCACGGGTTTGCGGCGTTCCGTGGGGAATGGCAATACCTTGACCGAGAAAGGTCGAGCCCTGGGCTTCCCGTGCCTGCAATCCAGCGAGGTAACCGTCAGCAACCAGACCATCGGCCACCAGGTGATTGGCGAGTAGTTGCAGGGCAGCGGGTTTATCCACAGCCGATTGGCCCATGGATATCTGCTCTATAGTGAGCTCGAGCATGCGATCTCCTTTTTGGCGCTTTATGAGTGCCAGGTATTGTTTTGGATGGTTTGCAGCTTAGGCGCTTTACCGCTTTGCTTTTCAGCGGCAGTTTTGGCGGTTTCACGGCAGAACCGGCCAAAGACGTCTAAAACGTAGAAAATACGCTTGCTGAAACGTTTAATCTAGATTGATCGGCACGTTACTCGATAATGTCCCATCCTTGAAGTCCAACTTGTCGGATGCGCTGCGACAATAGTCGCCTGCCCTAATCGGGTAGGATTGGCGAAAATGTCGCGGCAAGCTCGAAAAAACAAGGAAATCCCGGGTTGAAACTCAGTGATATCGCGCGGTTGGCCGGAGTGTCCGTGACCACCGCCAGCTACGTCATCAACGGCAAGGCCGAACAGCAACGCATCAGCACCGCCACCGTCGAGCGGGTGCGCGCAGTGGTCGATCTGCACGGCTTTACGCCAAACCCACAAGCGGCCGGGCTGCGCAGTCGGCACACGCGCACGCTGGGCTTTATTCTGCCGGATCTGGAAAACCCCAGTTACGCGCGGATCGCCAAGCTGCTCGAGCAAGGTGCGCGAGCACGCGGCTATCAGTTGCTGATCGCCAGCTCCGACGATGCGCCAGACAGCGAGCGGCAGTTGCTGCAACTGTTCAAGGCGCGCCGCTGCGATGCGCTGATCGTCGCCAGTTGCCTTCCGGCCGGCGATGACAGTTATCGGCAGTTGCAGGCCAAAGGTCTGCCGATCATCGCCATCGACCGGGTCATGGAACCCGAGCATTTCTGCTCGGTGATCAGTGACGACCGCGAAGCCAGCCTGCACCTGACCCAGAGCCTGCTCGATCCGCAACCGAAGCAGATCGTGCTGCTCGGTGCGCGCCCGGAACTGAGCATCAGCCAGGAGCGTGCCGCCGGTTTCGAAGAGGCGCTAGTCGACTTCAAAGGCGAAGTGCTGGTCGAACACGCCGAATCCTTCAGTCGCGAATGCGGCAAGCAATTGATGGAAGAACTCCTGCAGCGTTTGGGACATTTGCCGGATGCGCTGGTGACAACGTCCTACGTGCTGCTGCAAGGCGTGTTCGATGCGCTGCATGACTTCCCGCTGAAATCGCGGCCGCTGCGCCTCGGCACCTTCGGTGACACGCAGTTGCTGGATTTCCTGCCGCTGCCGGTCAATGCCATGGCCCAGCAGCACCAGTTGATCGCCGACAAGGCGCTGGAACTGGCCCTGGCGGCGGTCGAGCAGTCGGAGTACAAGCCCGGCGTGCAGGCCATCGCGCGAACCTTCAAGCAACGTATTCACCGGGACTGAACCGTGGAGCTGATCGACAGCCACACCCACCTCGACTTCCCCGACTTCGACGCCGATCGCTTAGCGTTGCTCGCCGAAAGCCGCGCCCTCGGGGTGCGGCGGATGGTGGTTTTGGGCGTCTATGAGGGCAATTGGCAACGGGTGTGGGATCTGGTGCAGAGCGATGTCGATTTGTACGCGGCATTCGGTCTGCACCCGGTGTATCTCGATCAGCATCGACCCGAAGATTTATCGGCGCTCGGTGATTGGCTGACGCGATTGCGCGGTCATCGGCAATTGTGTGCGGTGGGCGAGATCGGTCTGGATTACTTCATCGAAACCCTCGACCGCGAGCGGCAACAGGCGCTGTTCGAGGCGCAACTGCAACTGGCCGCAGACTTTCAGTTGCCGGCGCTGATCCATGTGCGACGCAGCCACGCGGCGGTGATCGCGACGCTCAAGCGCTTCAAGCTCAAACGCGCGGGGATCATCCACGCCTTTGCCGGCAGCCGTGAAGAGGCGCGGGAATACATCAAACTCGGTTTCAAACTGGGCCTCGGCGGCGCACCGACCTGGCCACAAGCGTTGCGCATGCATCGGGTGCTGGCGGAACTGCCACTGGATTCGATTGTGCTGGAAACCGATTCACCGGACATGGCACCTGTCATGTTTCCCGGTCAGCGCAACAGCCCGGCGCACTTGCCGGCGATCTGCGAGGCGCTGGCCGGACTGATGAATATCAGCCCGCAACAACTGGCCACGGCCAGTACCGCCAACAGCTGCGAAGTATTCGGCTGGTAATCAGTCGGCGTGCGCCTTGGCCGCCTCCAGAATCAGCGTCAGGTGTTGCCGCTGGCGCGCGTAACGGACGACCACGAAGTACACAAAGATCGTGATCAGTGACGCGTTCAGTTGCTCAGTGACGCTAAGCAGTCCCACCCATTCCATCACCAGCGCCACCAGCAGCGCGGTGCACACCGTCAACGAAGCACTGAAACGCAGCAGCGCCAGTGAGTCGAGCGACTTGAAGCGCTTGATCTGTTGCGGGCATCGCAGCTCGAGCGCTTTCTGGCAATGCTCGCAGGTAAACGGTTCATTGATCGAGATGGCATTGAGCTGCCAGGGTTTGAGCAGCAGCGTGGTCTGGCAATGAGCGCAACGGCCCAGAACCCCCAAGGTTGCGGCAGACATGAGCGACCTCCTCTACGCGAACGATTGGGTATGGATACTGGCTCATTGATGGGGAAATGCCAGAGCCTGGAGGGAAACAGGATTGGGCTTACGGCCGGAAGTGAAGAAGTACTACAAAGGGTTCTGACAAAACCCAAACCCTGTGGGAGCGAGCCTGCTCGCGAAGGCGGTGTGTCAGGTGACAGAGATGTCACTGACAGATTGCATTCGCGAGCAGGCTCCCACAGTTTTTCGTGCGTGCCTCAGACGCGGAACGCGCTGATCAGTTGTTTAAGCTCAACGACCTGGGCTGACAGCGCCCGGCTGGCGTCTTCGGTCTGATGCGCACCTTGCGCCGTGCGCTCGCCGGCGCGGTTGATCTCGACGATGTTCTGATCGATGTCGTGGGCCACCGCCGTTTGCTGTTCAACCGCAGCGGCGATCTGCTGGTTCTGATCGACGATCATGCCGACCGCACCAAGGATGTTTTCCAGCGCCTGCTGGACCTTTTCCGACTGCCCGACCGTGCCATTGGCCATCTGATGGCTGACGCCCATGGCCTTCACGGCCGCGCCGACACCGCCGTGCAGTTTGGCGATCATCTGTTCGATTTCTTCAGTTGATTGCTGAGTGCGTTTGGCCAGCGTGCGCACTTCGTCGGCGACCACGGCAAAACCGCGTCCCTGCTCGCCGGCACGGGCGGCTTCGATCGCGGCGTTGAGCGCCAGCAGGTTGGTTTGTTCGGCAATACTCTTGATCACTTCCAGTACACGACTGATCGCCTGGCTGTCGCTGGCTAACTGGTTGATCACCAACACCGACTGGTCGATTTCGCTGGCCAGCGCAGCAATGCTGCCCTGCTGCGACTCGACCAGGCCACGGCCACTGATGGTCTCGTCATTGACGCTATGGGCGCTGCTCACCGCTGCCGCCGCACTGCGCGCCACCTCCAGTGAAGTCGCCGACATCTGGTTCATCGCCGTTGCCACTTGCTCGATCTGCGTGCGTTGCCCGGCGACCGCCTGATTGCTCTGCGCAGAGACGTTTTCAACCTGCCCGGCCTGGCGCTCGACCTCAGCGACAGTCAGACCTACACGCTCGATCAAGTCGTGAATCTTCCTCACCGTGCCATTGAAGACTTCGCCCAACTCGCCCAGCTCATCGCGGCTATTGGCTTTGAAGTTGACCGTCATGTCGCCGGCCGCGACCTTGTCCATCATCGCCCCGAGGCGTTTCAGTGTGGTGCGGGTCGAGGCGTAGAAACCGCCGTAGAGATAGAAAATCAGCACGAACACCACCGACAGCGCCACCGCCTGCAAGACCATGTGTGTGCGGTTCTGCGCCAGACGCTGCTGCAATTGCGTGTCGAGAAATGTCAACGTGGCGTCGTTGAGCTGGTAAGTCCTGTCGATCAGCGCGGTGACCTGATCGTAAAACGCCTGCCAAGGCGCATCGAGGGTGTCGGCCATCACCACCTGTTCCTCGAACAGTTCGCTGGCCTGTTTCAGCGAGGCCTTGCTGCTGTCGGCCGCCGTGCTGAGGGTATCCCGCGCGGCTTTGCTCGAGCCGAGGGCGTCCTGCAGCTTCAGACCGTACTCAGCCTGGAGTTTTTCGATCTGCACCAGCAACTCATCGAAACGCGTACTCGAAGAACTGTTGAGAAAACCCTGGCCCAATGAATACGAGCCCATGGCCCGACCTTCGCCAAGGGTTTGCGTGACGGTCGGGGTGATCAGGGTGACCAGTTCGCTGAGCTGACGGATATCGCTCTGGTTGTCGCGGCTCAGGCCGGCCTGACTGGTGATGATCTGGCTGAAAATCTGCGCACTGGCGAGCACTTTGCTGATCAACGCGCTTTTGCTCTGCAGTGAGTTTTCCGCTTGCTGGGCCTTGAACGCGGCAATCATTTCGTCGCGTTTACCATCGAAGACCTGAATCTGCTCGGGATCGTCGGTCATCGCCGTCAGCCCTTGCAGGCGTGCCATAACCGCTTGTTCGAGCGTAGTGATCTGCGCCTCGATATTCCCGGCCTTGCCGGACTGGCCGAGGGTGACGTTGATCTGTACCAGATTGTTGAGCGTTTCCAGATCCCGACGCAGGGCCAGGCTACTGCCCAGCAGATCAAGGCTTTGCAGCTCGACCCGAGTGCCCTGGAATTCGCGATAGGAATCGCGCACCAGATAAAAATTGGTCACCAGCATCGGCACCAGAAACAGCACGCTGATCAGGCTGAACTTCATGCCGAAGCTCAGACGGTTCATCAGCGAGACGGCGGGATAGAGCAAGCTCTTCACTGGAAGTCTCCCTTGGTTTTTCTTGTTTTTATTGGCAGGCGCGGGGCGACAGCAGATAGCCACTATCGAGCGCCATCTCTGTATAGCTCAAATCGGAGGGAGGTTTTGTAACTTAAGGTTAACGAAAAAACCTCGCAGCCTGCGGCAGCTCCTTCAGGAAATACACAATCCCTGTGTAGGAGCGGCCGCAGGCTGCGATCTTCGGATCTTTGTTTAAATCAATGAAATCAGTGGATCAAGACGGTCCACAAGGCAAACCCGGCGTACCACAGCACCGCCGCGCGCAAGAGCAATTCCCACAGGCAATCGAGGGTGTTGATGCCGTCCGGACCGACCACGGG
The DNA here is from genome assembly GCF_056401755.1 of Pseudomonas sp. P4_D7. Taxonomy (NCBI): domain Bacteria; kingdom Pseudomonadati; phylum Pseudomonadota; class Gammaproteobacteria; order Pseudomonadales; family Pseudomonadaceae; genus Pseudomonas; species Pseudomonas sp. P4_D7. The sequence goes on from NZ_JBFUIR010000012.1 coordinate 42,704, forward strand.
AGGTGGAATCTCCCCCGCCGCCAGACCGACCCGGTTGATCAATTGTGCAGCGCTGATGTTCCAGTTCAGCAGTTCATGCAGCATTACCCGGCTGACCGCGACAAAGTTGCCGACCAGCGCCAGACTCGCCGCCAGCAAGCGTACCGGCAGCCAGTCAAAGGCATGCCGCAGTTGCGCGGCGCGCTCGACCAGCGCCGGGTTCTGGCCGTGCTCCTGCGCCAGCGCCAACAGGCGATACGCCAAAGCCGCCACCGGGCCGAGCACGAAATACCAGAATATCACCGCAAAAAAGCTCTGATAGGCCTGCCACAGCAGATGCCCCTGCACGCTTTCAAGCAACTGCTCGCCGCTGTCGGCGCAGATATCCAGATCGCGCTTGGCCACATGCGCTGCGGCTTGCAGATCTTCACGCCGCCAGGCATCACGGAATGGCCCGAGACCGCCGAGCAAATCGCCGCGCCCCAGGCTGTAAATCACCACCAGCAAATGCACCGGCAACGCCAGCAAGCCGTAGGCCACAGGCTCCAGTACCAAGAGCAACAACGCCAACAGCGCCACCGGGAACAGCACCAGAATCGTCAGCACCAGCCAAGGCTGTCTGGCCAGGCGCGTGCTGGTTTCGAGTTTGTTCAGTTCGCGGATCCATCCGCCATCGCGTTGAACCCGATGACGCAGGGCCGAAAACTTCTCGATCCACAACGCCAGCAGTAACACCAGAAAACTCATTGTCCTTCCTCTTGTGCCAGGGCCGCGCGGTAACGCGCCCAGTCGAATGCCGGGCCAGGATCGGTCTTACGCCCGGGTGCTATGTCGCTGTGCCCACAAATGCGGGCGCCGGTGATGGCCGGAAATGCGCTTTGCAACTGGCGGGTCAACGCCGTCAACGCCTGATACTGCGCGTCGGTGAACGGCAGATCATCGGTGCCTTCAAGCTCGATGCCCACGGAAAAATCGTTACAGGTTTCCCGTCCATCGAAGACCGACACGCCGGCATGCCACGCGCGCTCAAGACAGGAGACAAACTGGGTGACCTTGCCGTCACGTTCAATCAGAAAATGCGCCGAGACGCGCAGGTCAGCAATCCCTGCAAAATAGGGATGTTCGGTGACATCCAGACGATTCTGGAAAAATTCCTGCACCTTGCCCGTGGCGAACTGCGCCGGCGGCAGGCTGATGTTGTGGATGACCAACAGGGAAATTTCGCCCGCTGGGCGCTCATTGAAGTTGGGCGATGGGCAGACCTGCACCCCGTGACACCACCCGCTAGCGGGATCCAACTGCATACCGATTCCTTCAACGCCGACTGTGTTGGCGCCCAGTATGCCGTGATCGGCCCCCGACGCGCGATCACTTGCCGTGATTGAGTCGTCGCAGATTGCCCAGCACCGACTCCAGCGCGCGATCGAACAACAAGGTGTCGTCCAGCGTACGCACCGCTCCGCGCTCGAATTCCAAGGCCAGTGCAATGCGGCTGCGCTCCAGCACCTTCATCCCGGTGCGATCGACAAATACATACTTGCCGGTGACTTCGATGATGGCCGCGAGTTTGCAGCGCAGACTGTTTTCATCGTCTTCCTGAAACGCCACCCAATTGCCAAGACGCAGTTGCTCGACCTGGCGCAGACCGACGGCGTCGTGAGGCAAACGTACCGAGGTCAACGCCGCGCTGCCTTCATCAGCGGTTTGCAGGATGATCTGTTGCGACACCTCCACCATGGGCAAAGCCTGCTCGGCCTGCTCGGAGCGCTCCAGCACCCGCACATGCAAGGCTTCCAGCTCACTGAAAAACTCGCTGGTGGCGAACGGATCGAACGCCGAACTGCTCAGACCATCACGCAGTGCCTTGAGCAAGCCCGGCACCAGCGCCAGCAAGCGCAGGCTGGATTCAGCGTCGTCATGGCGCTGCACACTCCAGATCAACTGCTCCATGGTCTGCACATCGGCCTGCCATTCAGCGGACTGATCGCCATGTTTAAGGCACGTCAGCAGCAGTACTTTGCTCCAGGCGTCCTGGACGAAGGTGACCACGGTCGGCGGCAGGGTCTTGCCCAGCAGCGCTTGATTCAACGCGCGTTCGACCCGGCGCCGCGCCAGTTCGGTTTTCGCTCGCCCCTCTTCGGCGTCACGCAGGCGCTGTTCAAGCAGTTCGCTGCGGCGGCGTTCATCGCTGGTGAAGGCGAGAAAGTCAGCCAGCAACTCGGAGAAAATCGCCGGGTCGTCGACGAAATCGTTGAGCAGGCGCTGCACCACTTGTTCGATACGCAGGTACAAGCTGTCGCGTGCCTCACCGTCGCAATCGCCCCAGCCCATGGCCGCCGCGGCGATTTCGTTGAGCAGGCGCCGCGCCGGATGGGTGCTGCGGCTGAAGAAACTCTTGTCGAGTACCGCGACCTTGAGCATCGGGATCTGCAACCGGGCGATCAGCGCCTTGAGCGAATCCGGCACATTGCGGTCTTCAAGAATGCAGTCAAAGACCATCGCGATCAGGTTGATCACGTCTTCGTCCGCATCGCCGACGATCCGCGATTTGCCGCTTCTGACGCTGACCCGGGTCAACAGTTGTTCGAGCTGATTGCGCAGATCAAAGTCATCCTGCGCCGCCAGCGCCGGCACGTACTGTTGCAAGTGCGAGAGCAGACGCAACAGGTCGCGGGAGGAAATCGGTTGCGCCGCGACGCTGGGTTCCAGCGTCGGCGCGACACTGCCGCGCACCTGCGCGAGCAACTGCTGCAACGCGGCGAAAACCTCCTGCACGCCTTCGTCGACGGGCAGCGTGTCGTCGCGTTCCTCGCTGTGCACATTGGCGATCGCACGATCAATTGCGCGACGTGCAGGGGCCGCTTTCAACTCGGGCAACACACCGGTGGCGAGCAACAATTGATTGGCTTCGGCGTAAAGCTGCTCGGTGTCGGCCAATACATAGCGCTCGAACAGTTTGAGCAGGATCAGCTTGACCTTGATTTCCACGCCCAGATTACGCCCGGCCTGGAGGAAAAACTCGCAGAGCCGCGCCGGGCCGAGCGGGTTGTGCTGATCGTCGAGGGTGTTGCCGAGCAGCGCGTTAAGGCGCGCGGTCAGTTGATCGAGGGCGAAGCCGTCACGCTTGAGCACGCGACCGACCATGGTCTCGACCGCCACGCTGCGCTCCATGTCGTCGCTGCGCGGTGCCAGCTCGTCGTAGATCAGGGCGTGCGGCAGCGTGTTGTGCGTGGGATCGTATTGCGTCAGGCCGACGAAGGCTTCGAAAAATTGCTCAAGGAAGCCACGCTCGATGTTTTTGCGCTTGAGGCGCAAGTCGCGCATGGCTTCGAAAAAGATATTCTGCTCGACATCGTTGCGCGCACGGTCGGCCATTTCGAACAGCGTGTCGTCAGCGTTATCGAACAGCTCCTGCAAGCCGTGGCGCAGTTGCTGGGCAGCCTTGTCGCGAACCTGAAGCAGAATCACAGGCAGGCGGGCGAGCGGCGAGTGATTCGCCTGATCGGTAGCGCCCTTGTGCAAAGGCACCACTTTCCCGTCGTTGTGCATCCAAGCCTCCTTAAACGGTGATTCGTTCGGTCACTTGCAACATAAGCCTCCTGTGGGAGCGAGCTTGCTCGCGAAGGCGATCTGTCAGTGACATGGTTGGTGACTGACACTGCGCTTTCGCGAGCAAGCTCGCTCCCACAGGTCTCAACAACTTCGGCCGCATTGCACGTCAAAGCTATGACGTCAAATGCAAGGCGGATTATCTTTCATAACTTGCCCACGGCGCCATAGTCGTCAGGGTTTCCCCTATGCCCTCTCAATGACCCTGTCCGGGCGCGTTTTACTCAAAGAAAATCGACCGGATGCAGGCAAGCACGCGCGTTCTCGCCTTGGGTTGGCTCGCGCCATGCCCCTATAATCGAACCACTTTGTTTGTGGAGCCCGTTATGCCGAATCTACGTCTCGCCGATTTGACCGCCGAAATCGAAGCCAACGTGCGCCGTGCGTTGCTCGAAGACATCGGCAGCGGCGACATCACCGCGCAACTGATCCCGGCCGAACGTCTGGCCAAAGCCACCATCATCACCCGCGATGCCGCCGTCATCTGCGGCACGGCGTGGGTCGATGCCGTGTTTCGTCAGCTCGATCCACGGGTTGCGGTGCACTGGCAAGTGGTCGATGGCGAGCGGGTGAAACCCAATCAGCCGCTGTTTCATCTGGAAGGGCCGGCCCGTTCGCTGCTGACCGGGGAACGCAGTGCGCTGAACTTCTTGCAACTGCTGTCGGGTGTGGCGACTCGCGCGCAATACCTGGCCGATTTCGTCGGTACTACCCAGGTCAAACTGCTCGACACCCGCAAAACCCTGCCAGGCCTGCGTCTGGCGCAGAAATACGCGGTGACCTGCGGTGGCTGCCACAACCATCGCATCGGTCTGTACGACGCGTTCCTGATCAAGGAAAACCACATCGCCGCCAGCGGTGGCATTCCACAAGCCATTGCCGCCGCGCACAAGATCGCGCCGGGCAAACCGGTGGAAGTCGAAGTGGAAAGTCTGGGGGAGCTGAAGGAGGCACTGGCCGCCGGCGCCGACATCATCATGCTCGACGAGCTGAGCCTGGATGACATGCGCGAAGCCGTGCGCCTGAATGGCGGCAAGGCGAAGCTGGAGGCCAGTGGTGGCATCAACGAAAGCACGCTGCTGCCGATCGCCGAAACCGGAGTGGATTACATCTCGATCGGTGCGATGACCAAGGATGTCAAAGCGGTGGATCTGTCAATGCGCTTGAGCCTCTGAAGGTTTCACGCAATAAAAAACGCCAGCCCGGTTGAGGCTGGCGTTTTTGTTTCAGACCACCAGATTATTCATCTCGCAGTACTCGTCCCACTCGACACCCAGCACTTCGGCCGCCTCTTTGTGCAGAACAAGGCGCTGTGCCTCGAACTCCTCCGGCGTGCTCGTGTACTTGAGTGTCAGCTCCCACGGCTGCAGGCCCTGGGCTTCGGCCTCGTCTTCGAAGGCCCACTGAATCTGATCTTTCTGATCATCGGGACTGAGATCCTTGATCTCTTCCTTCAGGTCCGGTACGTCCAGAATGTACTTTTCCAGCGCCTGTTCGTGACGTTGCTCTTGAGTTAATTCGGTCATGGCGTTCTCGCTGATCTTAGGAATGGAGGATGGATCTGGATCATCAAGGATCTCTCTGACGCGGATTGACCGGCCTTCGGAACCATTCGGGATCATCTGAAAACTGCTAAGCGATGCTCATGCAGGCACCGAATATAGGACGTTTGCATGACGAATTACACGGGTCTTTACATCTCTCCCACAAAAAGCTGACCTGCGGAACATAAATCCACATGGGGATAAGTGAGAGTGATCAAGAAGGTGGTGCCCGAGACAGGAATCGAACCTGCGACCTTCGCGTTACGAGTGCGCTGCTCTACCGGCTGAGCTACACGGGCGGTGGGCTAAACCTAGCACCGGTCTCGGGCTCCGGCAACTTTGTACCTTGACCTTTTCTGGCAGACAAAAAAATGCCCCGCCGTTTTCACGGCGGGGCATTTTCATTGCGCTAAAGCCTGGGGGTGATTAAACGCCCGAAGCCTTGGCCGCTGCCACGTCTTTGATGGACAGCTTGATACGGCCGCGGTTGTCCACGTCCAGTACCAGCACTTCCACTTCCTGGCCTTCTTTCAGGATGTCGGTCACTTTCTCTACGCGAGCGTCGCTCAGCATCGAGATGTGCACCAGACCGTCCTTGCCCRGCAGGATGTTGACGAATGCGCCGAAGTCGACGATGCGCTCAACCTTGCCGACGTAGATCTTGCCGATCTCGGCTTCAGCGGTGATACCCAGAACGCGCTGACGTGCTGCTTCAGCCGCTTCCTTGGTTTCGCCGAAGATCTTGATCGAACCGTCGTCTTCGATGTCGATCGAAGCCTTGGTTTCTTCGCAGATCGCACGGATGGTCGCGCCACCTTTACCGATAACATCACGGATCTTGTCGGTGTCGATTTTCATCGCGATCATGGTCGGAGCGTTGGCCGACAGTTCGGTACGCGACTGGCCGATGATCTGGTTCATCTGACCGAGGATGTTCAGGCGCGCTTCCAGGGCTTGGCCCAGAGCGATTTCCATGATCTCTTCGGTGATGCCCTTGATCTTGATGTCCATCTGCAGCGCAGTAACGCCTTTGGCGGTACCGGCTACTTTGAAGTCCATGTCGCCCAGGTGGTCTTCGTCACCAAGGATGTCGGTCAGGACGGCGAACTTCTCGCCTTCTTTAACCAGACCCATGGCGATACCGGCAACCGGCGCCTTCATCGGCACACCAGCATCCATCAGGGCCAGGGAAGCGCCGCAAACGGAAGCCATCGAGCTCGAACCGTTGGATTCGGTGATTTCCGAAACTACACGGATGGTGTACGGGAACACGTCAGCGGCTGGCAGCATGGCCGAAACCGAACGACGGGCCAGACGGCCGTGACCGATTTCACGACGACCAGCACCACCCATGCGACCACACTCGCCCACCGAGAACGGAGGGAAGTTGTAGTGCAGCATGAACGGGTCTTTTTTCTCGCCTTCCAGGGTGTCCAGCAGTTGTGCGTCACGGGCAGTACCCAGTGTTGCAACGACCAGAGCCTGGGTTTCACCACGGGTGAACAGCGCCGAACCGTGAGTCTTCGGCAGAACGCCGACTTCGATGTTCAGCGGACGTACGGTTTTGGTGTCGCGACCGTCGATACGTGGCTTGCCGTTAACGATGTTTTCGCGAACGGTGCGGTATTCGATTTCGCCGAAAGCGGCTTTGACTTCGCTGGACGAAGGCTGGCCTTCTTCACCGGACAGCTTGGCAACGACTTGATCCTTCAGCTCGCCCAGACGCGCGTAACGGTCGGCCTTGACGGTGATGGTGTAAGCCTGGGAGATCGCTTCGCCGAACTCGGCACGGATAGCGCCCAGCAGTTCGGTGGCTTCTGGCGCAGGCGCCCAGGTCCAGGTCGGCTTGGCAGCTTCGGCAGCCAGTTCTTTAACGGCGTTGATCACCACCTGGAACTCGTCGTGAGCAAACAGTACCGCGCCCAGCATCTGGTCTTCGGTCAGCTCTTTGGCTTCCGATTCAACCATCAGTACGGCGTCGGAAGTACCGGCAACGACCATGTCCAGGCTCGAAGCAGCTTGCTGCTCGTAAGTCGGGTTCAGCAGGTAGCCGGTGCTTTCGTGGAAAGCTACACGAGCGGCGCCGATCGGGCCGTCGAACGGAATGCCCGAGATGGCCAGGGCAGCCGAGGTACCGATCATCGCAGCGATGTCCGGATCGGTTTTCTTGCTGGTGGAAACGACGGTGCAGACAACCTGCACTTCGTTCATGAAGCCTTCAGGGAACAGTGGACGGATCGGACGGTCGATCAGTCGGGAAGTCAGGGTTTCTTTCTCGGAAGGACGGCCTTCACGCTTGAAGAAACCACCAGGGATCTTACCGGCAGCGTAAGTCTTTTCCTGGTAGTGAACGGACAGAGGGAAGAAGCCCTTGCCCGGATCGGCTTGTTTTGCGCCGACTACAGTCACCAATACGCTGACGTCGTCGTCAACGGTGACCAATACTGCGCCGGAGGCCTGACGGGCGATACGGCCAGTCTCGAGGGTAACGGTCGATTGACCGAACTGGAATTTTTTGATTACCGGGTTCACGGTGTCCTACCTTCTTTGTGGCTCTTGGGGGAACTGGTTTCTTGCGAATTCTTGGGCAATGTCGGGAATCGGCCCAACCGTTGTCCGGGGTAAAACGTGTATCCAGATAAAACTTGAGGCTGGGAGCCTGCAAGCCGCCAGCGGTAAACCGCAGACGTCCGACAGACAACCAACCTCATAGCGCAATCGCTGATTAGCGACGCAGACCCAGGCGACCGATCAGAGTCTGATAACGACCCAGATCCTTGCCTTTCAGGTAGTCCAGCAGCTTGCGACGCTGGTTTACCATGCGGATCAGACCACGACGGGAGTGGTGATCTTTACCGTTGGCCTTGAAGTGACCTTGCAGCTTGTTGATGTTGTGGGTCAGCAGTGCAACTTGCACTTCTGGCGAACCAGTGTCACCAACAGCTTGCTGGTAGTCAGCAACGATTTGAGCTTTTTCTTGAACGTCGAGAGCCATGAGGCAATCCTTTTTATCAGGAAACTGTTTCAGGGAAACAGCTTCAACAGGCCAGGGACAAATCCCTGTATCTATAAATGAGTAGTGACCGTGCCTGTTAACAGCCACCCTCGCCAGCCTGCTTTGACACAGACCGGTTTCGGTCATTCCGACCGAATCAGTCGACGTGGTGCAATGCGCCCGTCTTCGCTCACTTCACCGATACCGATGAAGCGACCATTGTGATCCTGTACCCGTACCATGCCGAACTTCGGAGCATCCGGGGCACGTACCGGCTGGCCGTTGAGCCAGTAGAACGCACTCGCTTCCGAGAAGTGCAGCAACGGCCAATCCAGCAGGCCGCTGTCCGATGGCATCAGGAAGCGATCAACCGCTTCGTTGCCGCCTTCGGCATGTACTGCTTCAAGCTCTTCGAGGGTAACCGTCTGCGCCAGGGTGAAAGGCCCGGCCTGGGTACGACGCAATTCAGCGACGTACGCACCACAACCGAGTTGCTCACCGATATCCTCCACCAGGGTGCGAATATAGGTGCCCTTGCTGCAATCCACCGCAAGACGCGCAGTATCGCCTTCGAAGGCCAGTAATTCCAAGCGCGCAATAGTAACAGAACGCGGTTCGCGCTCCACTACTTCGCCTGCACGAGCCAGCTTATACAGCGGCTGGCCATCACGCTTGAGCGCCGAGTACATCGGCGGTATCTGACTGATTTGCCCGCGAAATTTCGGCAGAACCGCTTCGACATCGGCGCGACCAACGGTCACCGGGCGCTCCTGCAAAACCTCACCTTCGGCATCTGCCGTGGTGGTGGTCTTGCCCAGTTGCGCCAGGGTTTCATAACCCTTGTCGGAATCGAGCAGGTATTGCGAGAACTTGGTGGCCTCACCGAAGCACAACGGCAAAACGCCGGTGGCCAGTGGGTCTAGGCTACCGGTGTGACCGGCCTTCTCGGCATTGAGCAGCCAGCGGACCTTCTGCAACGCAGCGTTGGAGGTGAACCCCAACGGTTTGTCGAGCAAGATGATGCCGCTGACATTACGACGGATACGTTTGACCTGAGCCACCGAATTACTCCTTGGTGTCTTCAGGTTCAGCAACGACCGGATGCTGATTGTCTTCAGCCACGGCACGCTCGATCAGCGCCGACAGGTGCGCACCACGCACGACGGATTCGTCGTAGTGGAAGTGCAATTGCGGCACGCTGCGCAGTTTCATTTCACGGGCCAGCTGCATGCGCAGGAAACCTGCGGCGGCGTTGAGCACCTTGATGCTTTGCGCGATATCTTCAGCATTGTCCTGGCCCATCACGGTAATGAAAATCTTGGCGTGACCGACGTCACGGCTGACTTCCACAGCGGTAATGGTGACCAGACCCACGCGTGGATCTTTGACTTCGCGACGGATCAGTTGGGCCAGCTCACGCTGCATCTGATCGCCGATACGTTGGGTACGGCTGTATTCTTTTGCCATGATTTGTTACCTGTTACTGCCCTGCGGTGAAACCCGCAAGGTCTGAAAGCGGCAAACGCCCGGCCTGACAAAAGCCAGACCGGGCGTTGCGTTTAGAGTCCGGGTGATGCGCCGCACCGTTGAGTACGGCAGCCCATCACGGCTCCTGAAGTGTGCGAGTTAGAGGCTGCGAGCAACCTGAACCTTCTCGAAGACTTCGATCTTGTCGCCGACTTTGACGTCGTTGTAGCTCTTCACGCCGATACCGCATTCCATGCCGGCACGTACTTCGGAAGCGTCATCCTTGAAGCGGCGCAGGGATTCCAGCTCGCCTTCGAAGATAACGATGTCTTCACGCAGTACACGGATCGGACGGTTACGGTGCACAACACCTTCGATCACCATGCAGCCTGCGATCGCGCCAAACTTCGGCGAACGGAACACGTCACGCACTTCGGCCACACCCAGGATGTTCTCGCGAACATCGCTGCCGAGCATGCCGGTCAGGGCTTTCTTGACGTCTTCGATGATGTCGTAGATCACGTTGTAGTAACGCATGTCCAGACCTTCCTGCTCGACGATCTTCCGTGCGCCAGCATCGGCACGCACGTTGAAGCCGAACAGTACAGCGTTGGAAGCCAGTGCCAGGTTAGCGTCGGATTCGGTGATACCACCAACGCCGCCGCCGACTACACGCACTTGTACTTCGTCGTTGCCCAGGCCATTCAAGGCACCGTTCAACGCTTCCAGCGAACCACGGACGTCGGATTTGAGGACGATGTTGAGCGTCTTCTTCTCGGCCTGACCCATGTTTTCGAAGATGTTTTCCAGCTTGCCGGCGTGAGCGCGAGCCAGTTTGACTTCGCGGAACTTGCCTTGACGGAACAGAGCCACTTCACGGGCTTTCTTCTCGTCAGCAACCACGCTCATCTCGTCGCCAGCGTCCGGGGTACCGTCCAGGCCGAGGATCTCGACAGGGATGGATGGACCGGCTTCTTTGATTGGCTTGCCGTTCTCGTCGAGCATGGCACGCACGCGGCCATAGTTCGAACCGACCAGAACCATGTCGCCTTGGCGCAGGGTACCGTCTTGAACCAGAACGGTTGCCACCGGGCCACGACCTTTGTCGAGACGCGATTCAACCACAACGCCACGGCCAGGAGCCGATGGAGTTGCTTTCAGTTCGAGAACTTCAGCTTGCAGCAGAACGGCTTCAAGCAACTCGTCCACGCCAGTACCGACTTTCGCCGAAACCGGAACGAACGGCGTATCACCGCCCCACTCTTCGGAAGTCACGCCGTGAACCGACAGTTCGCTACGGATGCGATCGAGATCGGCGCCCGGCTTGTCGATTTTGTTCACGGCTACAACCAGTGGAACGCCAGCCGCTACAGCGTGCTGAACAGCTTCAATGGTCTGCGGCATCACGCCGTCGTCCGCTGCAACCACCAGGATCACGATGTCGGTCGCCTTGGCACCACGAGCACGCATTGCGGTAAACGCGGCGTGACCCGGGGTGTCGAGGAAAGTGACCATGCCGCGTTCGGTTTCAACGTGGTATGCACCGATGTGCTGAGTAATACCGCCGGCTTCGCCAGCAGCTACCTTGGCACGACGGATGTAGTCGAGCAGGGACGTTTTACCGTGGTCAACGTGGYCCATTACGGTCACGACTGGCGCACGGGAGAACGACTCACCTTCAAACTTCAGGGACTCGGCCAGGGAATCTTCCAGGGCGGTGTCGCTGACCAGGGTCACTTTGTGGCCCAGTTCTTCGGCTACCAGTTGAGCAGTTTCCTGATCAAGCACCTGGTTGATGGTCGCTGGAGTACCCAGTTTGAACATGAACTTGATGATTTCAGCAGCCTTGACCGACATCTGATTGGCAAGATCGCCAACAGTGATGGTCTCGCCGATCTGCACATCACGCACGACAGGGCCGGTTGGGCTCTGGAAACCGTGTGCGTTGCGCTTCTTCAGCTTGGCCTTGCCGCGACCACCACGACGGAAGCCATCGCTTTCTTCGTCGGTAGTGCGTGGTGCCACGCGTGGAGCCGGCGCTTTTTCTTTGACCGAGGCGCGATGCGGAGCGTTTTTGCGCTCGCCATCACCGCCACCGCTGCGACGATTGTTATCGTCAGCACGTGGCTTGTCCGGACGGCGCTGTTCGTTCTGCTTGTTGCGAACGTCAGCAGACGGAGCTGGAGCAGCGGCAACCACCGGTGCGCTTTCGCGAACAGGTTCGGCAACTGCAGCCGGCGCCGCAACGGCGTCACTGGTAGCGTTCTGCGCAGCAGCAGGCTGATTACGCGCTTCTACTTCGGCGCGTTGCTTGGCTTCTTCTTCAGCCTTCTGACGGGCAGCATTTTCTACTGCGCGACGCTCATCCAGTTCACGCTTGCGCTCGGCTTCGATTTCTTCCGGGCTGCGCTGTACGAAAACTTTCTTCTTGCGGACTTCAACGCTGATGCTTTTGCTGCCAGCAACACGCAGGGTGCTGGTGGTTTTACGCTGCAGCGTGATCTTGCGTGGTTCTTCCACTTTCGCCTTGTGGCTGCTTTTCAAGTGAGTCAGCAGGGACTGCTTCTCACTGTCAGTCACATTTTCTTCGGCGGCGGTGTGCGGCAGACCTGCCTCACGCATCTGCTGCAACAGGCGCTCTACCGGTGTTTTGACCTCATCGGCCAGTTGTTTCACCGTGACTTGCGTCATGCACTTCTCTCCTCAGGCCGCGCCTAATTACTCGAACCAGTGGGCTCGGGCGGCCATGATCAACTTGCCGGCACGATCATCGTCAATGCCGTCGATGTCGAGCAGGTCGTCAATAGACTGCTCGGCCAGGTCTTCGCGGGTAATTACGCCGCGCACCGCCAGTTCCATCGCCAAATCCTTGTCCATACCCTCAAGCGAGAGCAGGTCTTCGGCCGGATGGGCGTCTGCCAGCTTTTCCTCAGTAGCGATGGCTTTGGTCAACAAACGATCCTTGGCACGAGCGCGAAGCTCGTTGACGATATCTTCGTCAAAGCCGTCGATGTTGAGCATTTCTTCCAACGGTACGTAGGCAATCTCTTCCAGGCTGGTGAAGCCTTCATCTACCAGCACCTGAGCCAGTTCTTCGTCGACTTCCAGCTCGTCGATGAAGTTGCGCAGGATGTCGCCGGTTTCTGCTTGCTGCTTAGCCTGGATGTCCGATTCGGTCATCACGTTCAGGGTCCAGCCAGTCAACTGGCTCGCCAGACGCACGTTCTGACCACCTCGACCGATGGCCTGAGCCAGATTGTCTGCGCCAACGGCGATGTCCATTGCATGGGCATCTTCKTCAACGATAATTGCCGCAACCTCAGCCGGGGACATGGCGTTGATCACGAACTGAGCCGGGTTGTCATCCCACAGGACGATATCAACACGCTCACCGCCCAACTCGCCCGACACTGCCTGGACGCGCGAACCGCGCATACCAATGCAAGCGCCCTGCGGGTCGATGCGTTTGTCCTTGGAGCGGACGGCGATCTTGGCGCGCGAACCCGGATCACGGGACGCTGCCATTACTTCGATCAGGCCTTCGGCAATTTCCGGCACTTCGATGCGGAACAGCTCGATCAGCATTTCCGGCGCGGTACGCGACAGGATCAGCTGCGGGCCGCGGTTCTCGGTGCGGATTTCCTTGAGCAGCGCACGCAGGCGCACGCCGACACGGAAAGTTTCGCGAGAAATGATGTCTTCACGGGCCAGCAACGCTTCAGCGTTGTTACCCAGATCGACGATCACGTTGTCGCGGGTGACTTTTTTCACGGTGCCGGAGATGATTTCTCCCAGGCGCTCGCGATAGGCGTCGACCACTTGAGCGCGCTCGGCTTCGCGAACTTTCTGCACGATGACCTGCTTGGCAGTCTGTGCAGCGATGCGGCCGAACTCGATGGATTCGATCTTTTCTTCAACGACGTCGCCAACCTTGGCGCCAGGATGCGTTTCAGCAACCTTGGTTGGCCAGGTTTCGATGGCCGGATCGTCGAGATCATTCTCTTCAACGACCGTCCAGCGACGGAAAGTTTCGTAAGAACCGGTGTGGCGATTAATCTCCACACGCAGGTCTACTTCGTCTTCAAAACGCTTTTTGGTAGCAGTGGCCAGAGCCAGCTCCAGCGCTTCAAAAATTACGCTTGCCGGTACGCCCTTTTCATTGGATACCGACTCAACAACCAGCAGTACTTCTTTGCTCATCGTACGCCTCGCCTTTCGCAAGCCATTGGATCCGCGGGATCCGCGTCTCAGTCAAAACTGGGAATAATGTTGGCCTTGTCGATCATATCGATCGGCAACAGGAACTCATGGTCGTCTACCTGCACCACGACATCCTGTTCTTCTACACCGCGCAGAAGGCCCTGAAAGTTGCGTCGACCTTCAAAAGGCGAGCGCAGCTTGATCTTCACTTGTTCACCGGCAAATTTTGCAAACTGCTCAAGAGTGAACAGTGGGCGCTCCATGCCAGGCGAGGAAACTTCGAGGGTGTATTCAACGGAAATTGGATCTTCAACATCCAGTACACCGCTGATCTGACGGCTGACAATGGCGCAATCGTCCACCAGCACGCCACCCTCTTTATCGATATAAACGCGCAACATCGAGTGACGACCCTGAGCCGAAAACTCGATACCCCAGCATTCATAGCCCAGGGCCACGACCACCGGGGCCAGCAAGGCCTGCAACTCTTCTAGCTTGCTCGACACCTGAACCCCCTAGTGCATGATATGTGCATGCTTTGCAAAATAAAAAAATGGGCTTAACGCCCATCCTTGAAACGCCGTCGAACAGCGGCGTTGAAAGTGTCCAGCTAACAAAAAGCCCCTTAAAAGGGGCTCCTTAAACTGGTTGCGGGGGCCGGATTTGAACCGACGACCTTCGGGTTATGAGCCCGACGAGCTACCAGACTGCTCCACCCCGCGACAAAGCTGGGGCGGAAGTATACGACCGATCCCTTATAGGGTCAATGTAACCTTCCACCTGCAAGAAAGCCCGCAACAGCGGGCTCTCCTGACTAATTGGTACCGAGAAGGGGACTCGAACCCCTACACCCTATGGGCACAACCACCTCAAGGTTGCGTGTCTACCAATTCCACCACCTCGGCAAAACTACGTTGAAACCCTTCTTACTTCTGCTCTTGAGCTGGAGGTACGTCAGTCGCTGGAGTAGCCGACTTTTGCTCTTGAAGCACCGGGACATCATCAGAAGCCGGTTGTTGTTGCTTAGGCACTTCCAACACTGCTGGATTTGGGAGACCTGCCTGAGTCAGCTGATGAGCCTTCTCTTTAGCAAAGTAACCTAACCCCAAGCTGGTTATGAAGAAACCGGCGGCAAGTATAGCAGTAAACTTACTAAGAAAGGTAGAGGAACCTTGGCTTCCGAACACAGTATTTGAAGCACCTGCTCCGAAAGACGCGCCAGCGTCCGCACCCTTACCCTGCTGCAGCAAAACCAGAGCAACTACGCCCAATGCACCCAGCAGATGAAAAACGACTACGACTGTTTCCAGCATTTTTTCAGTTTCCCGCGGCGCGACAGATCGCACCGAACTCATCTGCATTCAGGGAAGCTCCACCAATGAGCCCCCCATCGATATCCGGCATGCCGAACAGTTCGACCGCATTGGCCGCCTTCACGCTGCCGCCGTATAGAAGGCGCACACCTCGTGCGACTTCAGAATTCTCTGCCGCCAACTGCTCGCGAATGGCTTTATGCACATCCTGAGCCTGTTGAGGCGTTGCAGTCAGTCCGGTACCAATGGCCCAGACAGGCTCGTAAGCGATGACTGTTTTGGCAAAAGCACCTACACCCAGCTCCTCGATGATGCTGCCCAGCTGACGCCCGACAACCTCAAGAGTTTTTCCAGCTTCGCGTTGCTCGAGGGTTTCCCCTATACACAACACCGGAATCAAGCCACATGCCTGTGCCGCTGCAAACTTGCGATTCAGCATCCCGTCTCGCTCGCCCATTATCTGGCGGCGTTCGGAGTGCCCGACAAGCACAAGGGAACAACCTGCATCCACCAACTGACTCGGTGCAATCTCACCGGTCAATGCACCTTGCATGGATTCCACCGCAGAATTCTGCGCACCGACCGAAATCGATTTGCCTTTCAAGCCGTCAATCACTTGATTGATATACAAGCAAGGCGGGAATACCGCGACATCAACACCGCTTGGCAAGGCCAGATGACGAAGGCCGTTGATCAGCTCAGCGACGCTGGCGCGGGTACCGTGCATCTTCCAGTTACCAGCTACCATAGGGCGACGCATGCTGTACCTCGTCGGTCAAAGTGGGCGCAGATGTTACCCAACACAATCATGGCTTGCAAGCCGTATCAGGCAGAAACTTCAGTTACCAGTTTTGCCAGCTCTTCGGCGTAGTTGCGAACCTGGGTTTCATCCTCGCCTTCGACCATTACCCGCACCAGAGGCTCTGTCCCGGACTTGCGCAAAAGCACGCGCCCGCGTCCCGCCATTGCCTGGGTGACGCGCGCACTGGCCTCCTTGACAGCCGGGTGCTCCAGCGGACTTTCGCCACCACCAAAACGCACATTGATCAGTACCTGAGGGCACTTGCGCAATGCCTGGCGGGTTTGCGCCAAACCTTCATTACGGGTCTTCAGCGCCATCAGCACCTGCAACGCAGCGATGATCGCATCACCGGTCGTGGTGTGATTGAAGCAAACGATATGCCCCGAGTTTTCTCCGCCGACCAGCCAGTTGCGTTCAAGCAACTCGGCAATCACGTAACGGTCGCCGACATTGGCACGAATAAATGGAATCGAAAGATCCGCCAGCGCGAGTTCCAGCCCCAGATTACTCATCAGGGTACCAACGACACCGCCCTGCAATTTGCCCCGCTCATGCAGATCACGAGCGATGATAAACAGCAATTCATCACCATCGACGATGGCGCCAGTGTGATCGACCATCAGCACCCGATCACCATCACCATCGAAAGCGATACCCAGGTCGGCATGCTCGGCGAGCACCGCAGCCTGCAACTGACCCATATGGGTCGAGCCGCAGTTTTCATTGATATTCAGACCGTTTGGCTGCGCTGACAGCACGACGACTTCTGCCCCCAACTCGCGGAAGACACTCGGAGCCACCTTATAGGTCGCACCGTGCGCACAGTCGATAACGATCTTGAGACCGGAAAAACTGGTTCCGGTTGGCACACTGCTTTTGCAGAACTCAATGTAGCGACCTGATGCATCGTTGATTCGCGACACTTTGCCGATCTTGCTCGACTCGACCACAGTCATCGGGGCATCGAGCAGCTCTTCAATCATCAGCTCCAGCTCATCCGGCAGCTTGGTGCCTTTACCGGAGAAGAACTTGATGCCGTTATCGTCATGCGGATTGTGCGAGGCACTGATCACGATACCGGCCTCAGCCTGAAACGTACGCGACAGATAGGCAATGGCCGGCGTCGGCATAGGACCCAGCAACATCACATCAGCCCCCGCCGATGTCAGACCAGCCTCAAGTGCCGACTCGAACATATAACCGGAAATCCGCGTGTCCTTGCCGACCAGCACCTTGCAAGCGCCCATTTTGCGGAACGCCATGCCGGCAGCCCAGCCGAGCTTGAGCATGAAGTCAGGAGTAATCGGGTATTCACCGACTCGACCACGAATGCCGTCAGTACCAAAGTATTTCTTGCTCATAACTGCTCCATCATTCTTATTCGGCTGATTCCACGGCCGCGATCATGCGCACCACGTCTACCGTTTCCGCTACATCATGGACGCGCAATATACGCGCCCCCTTCACCGATGCCAGCGCCGCCAGTGCCAGACCACCATGCAGCCGCTCGCCGACAGGACGATTCAAGGCCTGCCCGATCATGCTTTTTCGGGAAACACCGACAAGCAGTGGCCGGCCCAACGCATGGAGGGCTTCCATGTGCTTGAACAAGCTTAGGTTGTGCTGCAGGGTTTTGGCGAAACCGAAACCCGGGTCAAGAATGATCCGCCCCTCAGGAATACCGGCCGCCGCACACTGCGCCATGCGCTCGGCTAGAAAATCACCGACTTCGCGCGTGACATCCTGATACTGCGGATTGTCCTGCATGTCTCCAGGCTCACCGAGCATATGCATGAGACACACCGGCAAACCCGTAGCCGCCGCCGCATCCAGCGCGCCATCGCGCCGCAGTGACCGCACATCGTTGATCAACCCGGCACCCAATCGTGCGGTTTCGCGCATAACGGCTGGCGTAGAAGTGTCCACCGAAATGATCACATCCAACTCGCGATTGATCAGCTCGACGATCGGCGCCACACGCTCAAGCTCTTCGAGCGGTGACACTGCGCGCGCGCCTGGGCGAGTGGACTCGCCACCGACATCAATCAGCGTCGCACCCGCTGCAACCATAGCCTCGGCGTGGCGCAAAGCCGCATCGAGCTGGCTGTATTGGCCGCCGTCGGAGAAAGAATCAGGGGTGACATTGAGAATACCCATGACATGCGTCTGGGCCAAATCAAGAACCCGGTTGCCGCAAGGCAACCGGGTCAGGGACTGTACAGAAGTCATTTCAAACCTTAAACGTCAGCAGCCGGACCGCCAATCGGTGTTTCCGGACGCTCGTCACGAACCACCGGAGGTGGTGGTGTACCAGTGCCCCCCGACCAATCACGTGGCTCGCGTGGTGTACGTCCCGCCATGATGTCGTCGATCTGTTCAGCATCGATCGTTTCATACTTCATCAACGCATCAGCCATCGCATCAAGCTTGTCACGGTTGTCCGTGAGAATCTGTTTGGCCGTGCCGTAGCACTGATCAATGATGCTGCGCACTTCGGAGTCGATCAGCTTGGCTGTCTCACCGGAGAAGCTGGCAGCTTGACCGCCACCGCCGCGACCGAGGAACACTTCACCCTCTTCTTCGGCGTACATCAACGGACCGAGTTTTTCCGACAGGCCCCACTTGGTGACCATGTTCCGCGCAATCTGACTAGCACGCATAATGTCGTTGGAAGCGCCGGTGGTCACACCGTCGAAACCGAGGGTCATTTCCTCAGCGATACGGCCACCGTACAGCGAGCAGATCTGGCTGATCAGCGCACGCTTGGACAGACTGTAACGATCTTCTTCCGGCAGGAACATGGTCACACCCAGCGCACGACCGCGCGGAATGATCGATACCTTGTAGACCGGATCATGCTCAGGCACGACGCGACCGACAATGGCGTGGCCAGCTTCGTGATAAGCGGTGTTCTGTTTCTCTTTCTCGGACATGACCATGGATTTGCGCTCGGCGCCCATCATGATCTTGTCTTTGGCCAGTTCGAACTCTTTCATTTCGACGATGCGCTTGCCGCTACGTGCAGCGAACAAAGACGCTTCGTTGACCAGGTTGGCCAGGTCAGCACCGGAGAACCCCGGAGTACCACGCGCGATAACGGCCGGAGCGACGTCGTCACCCATTGGCACTTTGCGCATGTGTACTTTGAGGATTTGCTCACGACCACGGATATCTGGCAGACCAACGACAACCTGACGGTCGAAACGGCCCGGACGCAGCAGCGCAGGGTCGAGGACGTCTGGGCGGTTGGTTGCAGCGATAACAATGATGCCATCGTTCATTTCGAAGCCGTCCATCTCAACCAGCAACTGGTTGAGGGTCTGCTCACGCTCATCGTGACCGCCACCCATGCCGGCGCCACGATGGCGACCGACGGCGTCGATTTCGTCGATGAAGATGATGCAAGGAGCGTGCTTCTTGGCCTGCTCGAACATGTCGCGAACACGGCTGGCACCGACACCGACGAACATCTCGACGAAGTCAGAACCGGAAATGGTGAAGAACGGAACCTTGGCTTCGCCGGCAATCGCCTTGGCCAGCAAGGTTTTACCGGTACCCGGAGGACCGACCATCAGCACACCGCGAGGAATACGACCGCCCAGGCGCTGGAACTTGCCCGGGTCACGGAGGAATTCAACCAGCTCGCCGACTTCTTCCTTGGCTTCGTCGCAACCGGCAACGTCAGCCAGAGTGGTTTTCACCTGATCTTCGGAGAGCAGGCGCGCCTTGCTCTTGCCGAAGCTCATCGGTCCGCCCTTGCCGCCGGCTCCGCCCTGCATCTGGCGCATGAAGAACATGAACACCGCGATGATCACCAGGATCGGGAAGCTGGCTACCAGCAATTGAGTCCAGATGCTTTGCTGCTCAGGCTGCTTGCCTTCAACCACAACGTGGTTGTCGACCAGGTCGCCGATCAGGCCATTGTCCTGGATTGCCGGACGAATGGTCTTGAAGCTATCGCCATCATTGCGCTTGCCGGTAATCACATAACCATCAACGGCTACGCGCTCGACCTTGCCATCCTTGACCTGCTGGATGAAGTCGGAATAGTTGAGGGTCTGCGGCTCGTTAGGGCTGGAGAAGTTGTTCATCACCGTCACCAGGACAGCCGCGATGATCAACCACAGGATCAGATTCTTTGCCATATCGTTCAATTAACTACCCTCTGAAGCAAGCTCCGCTACTGGCGCGCGCTTCGCATGATATTCACCGGCCTAACTTACTACATTACCTACAACTCTGGCAGGCGCCGTCTGTAACCCTTTGTGAAACACTTTCTACACAATATTCGCTTATGCACGCGGAGCGAAATACGAAAAACCTATCACCCCACCAAAAAACCTCGTTTTACTCGCTACGACCGCGGTAACCCCAAGCCAGCATGTATTGCTCACGTGAGCTGCCACGAGAGGAGTCTGGTTTGATCATCTGGATCTTGTCGAACTTTTTGCGAGCGTCCTTCAGGTAAACATCAAACCCTTCGCCCTGAAAAATCTTGATCACAAAATTTCCACCCGGCTTGAGGATCCGTTCCGCCAGATCAAGCGCCAACTCGCAAAGGAACATGGCTTTCGGCATATCCACTTCAGGCGTACCACTCATATTGGGGGCCATATCGGAAATCACAAGGTCCACCTGCGAATTACCCACGGCTTCGAGAATCCGCCCGAGCACTTCGTCCTCGGTGAAATCGCCCTGAATGAAAGTCACGTCCGGAATGCTGTCCATTTCCAGGATGTCCGAGGCGATCAGACGCCCCTGACCACCGATCAGCCGGCTAGTCACCTGCGACCAGCCACCGGGCGCCGCACCCAGGTCGACAACGCTCATACCGGGACGAATCAGCTTGTATTTCTCCTGGATCTCCAGAAGTTTGTAGCTCGCACGCGAGCGGTAGCCATCCTTCTGTGCTTGCTTCACATAGGGATCGTTGACATGTCGTTTCAGCCAACCAAGGCTTGTCTTGGAACGCGCCATTGGGCACCTCGATGATTAGGGTCGTGATTAATTGGGCGGATCCACGAGCCCTCGGGTAAAATGGCCGCCATTTTACAGAATCCAGACGAAAGGGTCAGATTATGCCGCTCACTCCAGAGCAGAAGAAACAGTACAAATCCATTGGCCACCACCTGAAACCGGTTTTGACGGTGGCTGACAACGGTTTGACTGAAGGTGTTTTAGCCGAACTTGAACGCGCTTTGGCGGACCACGAGCTGATCAAGATCAAGCTCAACATCCTCGATCGCGAGTCGCGCCTGGCGCATATCGCAGAACTGTGCAAGGTCGGCAAAGCGGACCTGGTACAGGTCATCGGCAAGATGGCACTGGTTTACCGCAAGAACTTCAGCGTCAACAAGCAGCTGTCGAACGTTCATCGCTTCAAGTGATGACAAGGGTCAAGGGTGTGCTTCGCGCACCCTGCCACTCCATCCCGGCACCGGCTGCATCACCAGCACCAGCCCGGAAAAACCCAGAACCAGATAACTGAAGACCTGCCAGCGCTGCGCATCCGGCCAGCCGACACGCACTGCGACAAACATCGCACACGCATACAACGCCATCAGCAGCACCTGACCGCGAAAATCTCGCCATAGACTGACAAGGCCCTCGGCCTGTACCAGCACCAAAGCCTGAAAAATAACGCATACGGCGGCAAAACCTACCACCAGCACTTCAAATGCACTGGCCACCTCATCGATCAGCAGCGGTGCCAGGCCAATCTTGCCCAACGCCGGCTGCAAACCGAGATGAATCAGCCATAGACCGCCAACCCAAAGCATCTGGGTCAGCTGCCAAAGCATGGCGCCCGCATGCAGCGGGCGCCCTTTTTCAGATGTGACGGACTTCGACAATCTCGTACTCGATCACGCCGCTTGGCGTTTTCACGGCGACCACATCGCCCTCTTCCTTGCCAATCAAGGCACGGGCCAAAGGCGAGCCGACCGAAATCTTGCCAAGTTTGAAGTCAGCCTCATCCTCACCCACGATGTGGTAAGTGACGCTTTCGTCAGTCTCGACATTGGCGATTTCGACGGTGGTACCGAAAATCACTTTGCCGGTGTGCGGGATGGTCGTGACATCGATGATGACCTGATTCTGAATCCGGCCTTCGATATCACGAATCCGCGCCTCGACCATGCCTTGCTGTTCGCGGGCAGCATGGTATTCAGCGTTTTCCTTCAAGTCACCCAACTCGCGAGCCGTACCAATGTCCTGGCTGAGCTTCGGACGGACGACCTTGGTCAGGTGAGCGTGTTCTTCTTCCAGGGCTTTGGCGCCCTGGACGGTCATTGGGTATTTGATCATGCCTTCAATCCTGCGTGTAGATCCTGCAAGCGGCGCACGGTTTTTTCAGGACCGAACTTCAGCGCTTCACAGATAGCTTCGCCAGCAGCAATAGTGGTTGTGCAGTAAATCTTGTGCTGCAAGGCATTACGACGAATGGAGTACGAATCAGCGATCGACTGACGACCTTCAGTGGTGTTGATGATCAGGGTGACTTCGTCATTCTTGATCATGTCGACCACGTGCGGACGACCCTCGGTCACCTTGTTCACACGGCGCACTTTCAGACCTGCGGCTTCGATCAGCTTGGCAGTGCCGGCAGTGGCTACCACTTCGAAGCCCAAGTTGATCAGATCGCGGGCCACGCCTGCAACCAGTGGCTTGTCGTCGTCACGCACGCTGATGAATGCTGTACCGCCAGTCGGCAGCACTTCGCTGGCGCCCATCTGGGCTTTGGCGAATGCTTCACCGAAGGTGTCGCCGACGCCCATCACTTCACCGGTCGACTTCATCTCTGGGCCGAGAATCGGGTCAACGCCAGGGAACTTGGCGAACGGGAACACCGCCTCTTTCACGCTATAGAAGTTCGGGATGATTTCTTTGGTGAAGCCGATTTCTTTCAGGGTCTTACCGGCCATCACGCGGGCAGCGATCATCGCCAGGGAGACACCGATGCACTTCGATACGAACGGTACGGTACGGGAAGCTCGCGGGTTGACTTCGATGACGTAGATGTCTTCGCCTTGCAGCGCCAACTGCACGTTCATCAGGCCGACAACGCCCAGTTCCAGAGCCATTTTCTTGACCTGTTCGCGCATCTCGTCCTGGATGTGCGCCGGCAGCGAGTACGGCGGCAGCGAGCACGCGGAGTCACCGGAGTGAACGCCAGCCTGTTCGATGTGCTGCATGATCGCGCCGATCACCACGTCTTTGCCGTCACAGACCGCATCCACGTCCATTTCGATGGCGCAGTTGAGGAAGTGGTCGAGCAGCACAGGGCTGTCGTTGGACACTTGCACCGCGTCACGCAGGTAACGCTTGAGCTCGTCTTCCTTGTAAACGATTTCCATCGCACGGCCGCCCAGTACATAGGACGGGCGCACTACCAGCGGATAACCGATCTTCGCGGCAGCACGAACAGCTTCGTCTTCGCTGCGCACAGTGGCGTTTGGCGGCTGACGCAGATTCAGGCGCTCAACCATTTGCTGGAAACGCTCACGATCTTCAGCGCGGTCGATGGCGTCCGGGCTGGTGCCGATGATCGGCACGCCAGCGGCTTCCAGCGCACGAGCCAGTTTCAGCGGAGTCTGGCCGCCGTACTGGACGATCACGCCTTTCGGCTTCTCGACGCGGCAGATTTCCAGCACGTCTTCCAGAGTTACCGGTTCGAAGTACAGACGGTCGGAAGTGTCGTAGTCGGTGGAAACGGTTTCCGGGTTGCAGTTGACCATGATGGTTTCGTAGCCGTCTTCGCGCAGGGCGAGAGCAGCGTGAACGCAGCAGTAGTCGAACTCGATGCCCTGGCCGATACGGTTCGGACCACCGCCCAGAATCATGATCTTGTCGCGACCCGACGGCGCAGCTTCACACTCTTCCTCGTAGGTGGAGTAGAGGTAAGCGGTGTCAGTGGCGAACTCGGCGGCGCAGGTGTCAACGCGCTTGTAGACCGGGAACACTTCCAGCTTCTGGCGATGAGTGCGCAGGTTCTTCTCGGTCACGCCCAACAGTTTGGCCAGACGCTGATCGGAGAAGCCTTTGCGCTTGAGCTTGAACATCAGGTCGCGGTCGATAGCGGACAGACCGAGGGTCTTGACCTTCTCTTCTTCCTTGATCAGATCTTCGATCTGCACCAGGAACCACGGGTCGATCATGTTCATGCCGAAGATGTCTTCGACCGACAGGCCAGCGCGGAAAGCATCTGCCACGTACCAGATACGCTCGGCGCCCGGCACGGTCAGTTCGCGCTTGAGCACGCTCATGCTTTCCGGGTTGCTCAGGTCGAGCTTCTCGTCCAGACCGCAAACGCCGACTTCCAGACCGCGCAGGGCTTTCTGCAGGGATTCCTGGAAGGTACGGCCGATGGCCATGACTTCACCGACCGACTTCATTTGCGTGGTCAGGCGTGCGTCAGCCTTGGCGAACTTCTCGAAGGCGAAGCGTGGCAGCTTGGTGACGACGTAGTCGATCGACGGTTCGAAGGACGCTGGGGTCTTGCCGCCGGTGATGTCGTTCGACAGTTCGTCGAGGGTGTAACCCACAGCCAGTTTGGCCGCGACTTTAGCGATCGGGAAACCGGTGGCTTTCGAAGCCAGTGCCGAGGAACGCGATACACGCGGGTTCATTTCGATCACGACCATACGGCCGGTGTTCGGGCAGATACCGAATTGAACGTTGGAACCGCCAGTCTCGACGCCGATCTCGCGCAGTACCGCCAGCGAGGCGTTACGCAGGATCTGGTATTCCTTGTCGGTCAGGGTTTGCGCAGGAGCTACGGTGATCGAGTCACCGGTGTGCACGCCCATCGGGTCGAAGTTTTCGATCGAGCAGACGATGATGCAGTTGTCCTTTTTGTCGCGGACAACTTCCATTTCATATTCTTTCCAGCCGATCAGCGATTCGTCGATCAGCAGCTCTTTGGTCGGCGACAGGTCCAGACCACGGGCGCAGATTTCTTCGAACTCTTCACGGTTGTACGCGATACCGCCACCGGTGCCGCCCATGGTGAAGGACGGACGGATGATGCACGGGAAGCCCAGGGTTTCGAGAACCGCGTTGGCTTCTTCCATGCTGTGGGCGATACCGGAACGCGGGCACGCCAGGCCGATGGACTTCATCGCCTTGTCGAAACGCGAACGGTCTTCAGCCTTGTCGATGGTGTCAGCGTTGGCGCCGATCATCTCTACGCCGAACTTCTCCAGAACGCCTTCGCGCTCCAGATCCAGGGCGCAGTTCAGAGCAGTCTGGCCGCCCATGGTTGGCAGCACCGCGTCCGGACGCTCTTTTTCGATGATCTTGGCAACGGTCTGCCACTTGATCGGCTCGATGTAGGTCGCGTCGGCCATGTCCGGGTCGGTCATGATGGTGGCCGGGTTGGAGTTCACCAGGATGACGCGGTAACCCTCTTCGCGCAGAGCTTTACAGGCCTGGGCGCCGGAGTAGTCGAATTCGCAGGCCTGGCCGATAACGATCGGGCCAGCGCCGAGAATCAGGATGCTTTTAATGTCTGTACGTTTTGGCATGGGTTTGTCACTCAAATCCGCAGGTCAGTCGGCAAGCCGTCTTGATCGATTTCTGAAGTCTCAAGGGGGCCACCGGTGTCGGGGCCGCCCTCGAGGGCTTCTCTCTACAGTCTCAAGGCGAACGCTTAGCGTCGCTTGGCCATCTCGTTGATGAAGCGGTCGAACAGTGGCGCGACGTCGTTCGGGCCCGGGCTCGCTTCAGGGTGACCCTGGAAGCTGAACGCGCTCTTGTCGGTGCGCTCGATGCCTTGCAGGGTGCCGTCGAACAGCGATTTGTGGATCGCACGCACGTTGGCTGGCAAGGTTTCTTCGTCTACCGCGAAACCGTGGTTCTGGCTGGTGATCATCACGACGCCAGTGTCCAGATCCTGCACTGGGTGGTTAGCACCGTGGTGGCCGTGGCCCATTTTCAGGGTCTTGGCGCCGGAGGCCAGAGCCAGCAGTTGGTGACCGAGGCAGATACCGAATACCGGAATTTCGGTTTCCAGGACTTCCTTGATCGCCTTGATCGCGTAGTCGCAAGGCTCCGGATCACCAGGGCCGTTGGACAGGAACACGCCGTCCGGCTTCAGTGCCAGCACATCAGCGGCTGGAGTCTGGGCAGGCACCACGGTGACGCGGCAGCCGCGCTCGACCAGCATGCGCAGGATGTTGACCTTGACGCCGTAGTCATAGGCAACCACGTGGTATGGCAGCTCGGAAGCGTCGATGGTCGCGTGGCTGTCGGTTTTCAGATCCCAGACAGTCGAGCGCCATTCGTATTGGGTCTTGGTGCTGACGACTTTCGCCAGATCCATGCCCTTCAGGCCCGGGAAACCTTGCGCAGCGGCGATGGCCGCTTCTTCGGAGATGTTGTCGCCGGCCATGATGCAGCCGTTCTGTGYGCCTTTTTCACGCAGGATGCGGGTCAGGCGACGGGTGTCGATACCGGCGATTGCCACAACGTTGTTGGCTTTCAGGTAATCGGACAGGGACATCGTGTTACGCCAGTTGCTCGCTACCAGCGGCAGGTCGCGAATAACCAGGCCAGCGGACCAGACGCGGTCGGACTCGGCATCTTCCGGCGTGGTGCCGGTGTTGCCGATGTGCGGGTAAGTCAGGGTAACGATCTGTTGGGCGTAGGAAGGATCGGTAAGGATTTCCTGATAGCCGGTCATTGCGGTGTTGAACACCACCTCACCAACGGTTTGACCGTCGGCACCAATGGCTTCGCCGCGAAAAATGCTGCCATCAGCAAGGGCAAGTATGGCTGGCTTAGTCAAGAAGACCTCCCGTAAATAACGCATGAAAGGGCGATCGCAGGTTGTAAAAAAGCGGAGTGACGTATGGACACGTCACCCCGCTTCTTCRCYGAATTATTCTGCGCGCTTTTAGTGGACACACTAAAGCTGTAGCTTACAGAAAAAGCCTTTTTTGGTCCACCGCTAAAGAGCCGAAAAGGCCGGAGAATGCGACAGGTCGTCGCCGAGCGGAGAAAAACCAGCGCAAACAGGGCGTTTGCGCCGGGTTCAGCAGTGTATCAACGCAGGTCGAGCACGTCTTGCATGTCGTACAGACCCGGCTCGCGACCATCCAGCCACAGCGCCGCACGCACCGCGCCCTTGGCGAACGTCATACGGCTAGACGCCTTGTGCGTGATCTCCAGGCGCTCACCTTCGCAGGCGAACAACACGGTGTGATCACCGACCACATCACCACCACGCACAGTGGCAAAACCGATGGTTTCACGCTCACGAGCGCCGGTATGACCCTCACGACCGTACACCGCGACTTTCTGTAAATCACGATCCAGCGCACTGGCAATCACTTCACCCATGCGCAACGCCGTACCTGACGGCGCATCGATCTTGTGCCGGTGATGGGCTTCGATGATTTCGATATCCGCATCATCACCCAGCACGCGCGCCGCCATGTCGAGCAGCTTCAGCGACAGATTGACACCGACACTGAAGTTGGCCGCGAACACGATCGGAATATCTTTGCCCGCGTCGGCCAGCAACTGCTTCTGCGCCGCGTCCAGCCCGGTGGTACCAATGACCATGGCCTTGCCGGCCTTGCGGCAGAACGCGAGGTTTTTCAGCATCACTTCCGGCAGCGTGAAGTCGATCAACACATCGAACTCTTCAGCCACGGCTTCGATATGCCCGGACAGCGGCACACCGATACGCCCCAGCGAGGCCAGCTCCCCCGCATCGACGCCGATCAGCGTGCTGCCAGGACGAACCACGGCGGCAGTCAAACCGGTCAGCGGCGCGCGCTGCTGCACGGCCTCGACCAGAATCTTACCCATGCGCCCAGCAGCGCCCATCACAGCTATACGTCGCATGCCGACTCCTTACAGATCGCCGAAGAAGCGCTTCACGCCGTCGAACCAACCGGTGGTTTTCGGCGAGTGGCTATTGTCGTCGGCCAGCGAGCTGCGGAATTCTTCCAGCAGTTCGCGCTGACGACGGTTCAGATTGACCGGCGTTTCGACCGCAACGCGGCACATCAGATCGCCTGCACCGCCGCCACGCACCGGCGCCACGCCTTTGCCGCGTACACGGAACTGCTTGCCGGTCTGAGTGCCTTCAGGGATTTTCAGTTTGACGCGACCGTCGAGGGTAGGGATTTCCAGTTCGCCGCCCAGTGCTGCGTCGACGAAGCTGATCGGCACTTCGCAGAACAGATGCTTGCCATCGCGCTGGAAGATGTCGTGCTCGCGGACATTGATAACCACATACAGGTCGCCCGTCGGGCCGCCCTGCGTACCCGCTTCGCCTTCGCCGGACAGACGAATGCGGTCACCGGTATCGACGCCGGCCGGCACTTTGACCGACAGGGTTTTGTACTCTTCAACGCGACCGTCACCGTGGCAGGAATCGCACGGATCGGAAATGATCTTGCCCTGACCATGGCAACGCGGGCAGGTTTGCTGCACCGAGAAGAAGCCCTGCTGCATGCGCACCTGACCGATGCCGCCGCAAGTCGGGCACGTCGATGGAGAGGAGCCTTTCTTGGCGCCCGAGCCATCGCACGGCTTGCAGTTGACCAGTGTCGGAACACGGATATTCACCGACGTGCCGCGCACCGCTTCTTCCAGATTCAGTTCCAGGGTGTAGCGCAAGTCGCTGCCACGCTGAGCGCCGCCACGGGAACCGCCGCGACCGCCACCGAAGAAATCACTGAAGACATCACCGAAGATGTCCGAGAAGTTCTGACCGCCGAAACCGGCGCCACCGCCACCCATGCTCGGGTCGACGCCGGCATGGCCGTACTGATCGTACGCCGCACGCTTGCTCGAGTCGGACAGCACTTCATAGGCCTCGTTGGCCTCTTTGAACATTTCTTCCGATGCTTTGTCATCGGGATTACGGTCCGGGTGGTGCTTCATCGCCAGACGACGGTAAGCCTTCTTCAGGTCCGCATCGCTTGAGCCACGCTCAACACCCAACACTTCGTAATAGTCACGCTTTGCCATAAGTCTTCTGCACTCTTGAGGACGTTCGGCAAACCCCTCCTGAGGATCGCCAAACTCGTTGAGCCCCAATACAGGCCMGGACCCAACTCACGTCAATTCAACGATCCTGGTCTTTGTTTCTTGCGGTACTTGCGGCGCGAAAAGCAGGAGCATTCCCGGCCATACCGCCAACATCCGAACCTTGTCGCATGCTGTAAAAATTCGCGTATTCCAGATACGCCAACGCGGGAGCTAGCTCCCGCGCGGCGACATCCTACCAGTCACTGCCTAAAGGCAGTCAACCGGCCGACCAACAACTTACTTGTGGTCTTTGACTTCTTCGAACTCTGCATCGACAACGTCGTCAGCCTTCTCAGCCGATTCGCCTTGCGGGGCTGCGCCATCAGCTGGCTGAGCCTGTTCGGCGTACATCTTCTGAGCAACCGGAGCGGAGACTTTCGACAGCTCTTCAACCTTGGCTTCGATGGCAGCCTTGTCGTCGCCTTTGACAGCGGCTTCCAGAGCAACCACAGCAGCTTCGATCGCAGTCTTCTCTTCGGCAGTGACTTTGTCGCCCGCGTCAGCAATCATCTTGCGAGTCGAGTGAACCAGTGCGTCACCCTGGTTACGGGCAGCGGCCAGTTCTTCGAACTTGCGGTCTTCCTCAGCGTTGGCTTCGGCGTCACGCACCATGCGCTCGATTTCTTCGTCGGACAGACCGGAGTTGGCCTTGATCACGATCGACTGGGTCTTGCCGGTAGCCTTGTCTTTCGCACCAACGTGCAGGATGCCGTTAGCGTCGATGTCGAAGGTCACTTCGATCTGCGGCACGCCACGTGGAGCAGGTGGAATGTCGGCCAGGTCGAACTTGCCCAGGGACTTGTTCTGAGTGGCTTGCTTACGCTCGCCCTGCAGAACGTGAATGGTCACAGCGCCCTGGTTGTCGTCAGCAGTCGAGAACACTTGCGATTTCTTGGTAGGAATCGTGGTGTTTTTCTCGATCAGCGCGGTCATCACGCCACCCATGGTTTCGATACCCAGGGTCAGCGGGCTGACGTCGAGCAGCAGAACGTCTTTCACGTCACCGGCCAGCACGGCGCCCTGAATCGCAGCACCCATGGCAACAGCTTCGTCCGGGTTAACGTCTTTACGAGCTTCTTTACCGAAGAAATCGGTAACCAGCTTCTGTACCAGCGGCATACGGGTCTGACCACCGACCAGAATCACGTCGTTGATCGCGCCAACGTCCAGACCGGCGTCTTTCATGGCGATGCGGCAAGGTTCGATGGTGCGCTGAACCAGGTCTTCAACCAGTGCTTCGAGCTTGGCACGCGAGATCTTCACGTTCAGGTGCTTAGGACCGGTCGCGTCTGCAGTGATGTACGGCAGGTTGACGTCGGTCGACTGAGCGGACGACAGCTCGATCTTGGCTTTCTCAGCGGCTTCTTTCAGGCGCTGCATGGCCAGCGGGTCACCTTTGAGGTTCATGCCGCTTTCTTTCTTGAATTCGTCAACGAGGTAGTCGATCAGACGAATGTCAAAGTCTTCACCGCCGAGGAACGTGTCACCGTTGGTGGCCAGAACTTCGAACTGGTGCTCGCCATCAACTTCAGCGATCTCGATCACGGAAACGTCGAAAGTACCGCCACCCAGGTCATAAACGATCACGGTGTGATCGCCCTTGGCCTTGTCCATACCGTAAGCCAGAGCAGCTGCGGTCGGTTCGTTGATGATGCGTTTTACGTCCAGACCAGCGATGCGGCCGGCGTCTTTGGTCGCCTGACGCTGGCTGTCGTTGAAGTAGGCCGGAACGGTGATCACCGCTTCGGTCACGGTCTCGCCGAGGTAGTCTTCGGCGGTCTTCTTCATCTTCTTCAGAATTTCAGCCGAGATTTGTGGCGGTGCCATTTTCTGGCCGTTCACTTCAACCCAGGCGTCGTTGTTGTCAGCCTTGACGATCTTGTAAGGGACCATCTGGATGTCTTTCTGCACAACTTCTTCGTCGAAACGACGACCGATCAGACGCTTTACTGCGTACAGGGTGTTGTGCGGGTTGGTCACAGCCTGACGCTTGGCCGACTGACCTACCAGAATTTCGCCATCGTTGGCGTAAGCGATGATCGACGGCGTGGTACGCGCGCCTTCAGCGTTTTCAATAACTTTTGCTTTGCCGTTTTCCAGCACGGAGACGCAGGAGTTGGTGGTCCCCAGGTCGATACCGATAATTTTGCCCATGTTAACTCTCCCGAAACTTTGGATTTTTTTGCCGCAGCAGTGGTGGCTGACTGCGGTAATACTTAAACGCTTGACTTCTAAATGGGGGCCTTGCGGCTAATTTCAAGCCTTCTCGTCAATCGAAGGCGAAATTGGCGCAGGCGCCTTGCTGACCACAACCATGGCCGGACGCAGCAGGCGACCGTTGAGCTGGTAGCCCTTCTGGAACACCTTCAGAACGCTGTTCGGTTCTACGTCGGCGCTTTCTTGCATGGCCATCGCCTGATGCTGAACGGCGTTGAACGGTTCGCCGTGCGGATCGATCGCTTCCAGCTGATAACGCTTGAGGGTGTCATGGAACATTTTCAGCGTCAGCTCGATGCCTTCGCGCATCGGACGAATGCTTTCGTCGTCCGGGTTCGACAGCTCGAGGCCGCGCTCCAGGCTGTCGACGATCGGCAACAGGTCGCCAGCGAATTTTTCCAGGGCAAACTTGTGCGCCTTCTCGACATCCTGCTCGGCACGGCGACGGACGTTCTGCAGATCGGCAGCAACACGCAGAGATTGATCCTGCGCGGCGGCCAATTGCTCTTCGAGCACTTGTACACGGGTCGCCAGGTCATCACCCGAACCTTCGGGCGCCTGATTGGCTTCTGGGTTTTGCGTATCTACTGTCTGTTCGTCAGCCATAGAATTCTCCTTTCAATTTCGTCCGCGAGCCTGACTCGCGCTTCTGCCCCGATATATGGGGCCGCAAAATCAGGCTTCAAGGGCCTTCAAACATTAACCCTACAAAAAAGTGTCGAATCTTCATTCCTCAATGCGCTAAGCAGATTTTCGGTTCAAGCAAATCGACCTAAGGGAGGGCATTGTCAGCGCGAAACAAAACACTGTATAAATAACCAGACCTTTTGCTTGGGAGCGGCCTTTATGCTGGTGCACCTGTCCGTACATAACTACGCCATCGTTGAACATCTCGATCTCGAACTTGATCGCGGGATGAGCGTGATCACGGGTGAAACCGGCGCCGGCAAGTCGATCATGCTCGACGCGCTGGGCCTGACCCTCGGCGATCGTGCCGACAGCGGCGTGGTGCGCCCCGGCGCCGACAAGGCCGACATCCTCGCGACCTTCGATCTCGCGGACATCCCTGAAGCCAGCGCATGGCTGGCCGAGCGCGACCTGGAGACCGACGGCCCGTGCATTCTGCGCCGGGTGATCACCTCCGAAGGTCGTTCACGCGGCTACATCAACGGCACCCCCTGCCCGCTCGGCGACCTCAAGTCATTGGGCGAGTTGTTGATCGATATCCATAGCCAGCATGAACACCAGTCCCTGCTGAAAACCGATACTCACCGCCGCCTGCTGGACGAGTACGCCGGCGCTACCGACCTGGCCCGCCAGGTTCAGCTCGCCGCCCAGCGCTGGCGCCAGACTCGCCAGGAGCTGGAGCGCCTCTCCAATTCCGGCGACGAACAACGCGCCCGCCATCAATTGCTGAGCTATCAACTTGAAGAGCTGGAAAACCTCGGCCTCGGTGATAACGAGCTGGAGCAACTTGAGCAGGAACACAAAAACCTGACCAACGCCGAAACCTTGCTGGGCATTTGTCGGCAAGTGGTCGAACAATGCAGCGAAAGCGATTCCGGCAATGTATTGAATGCACTGACTGCCAGCCTCAATCGCCTGTCGAGCGTGAACAATTCCGTTGGCGCACTGGGCGAAGCGAGCAGTTTGCTCACCAGCGCACAGATTCAGGTCGAAGAAGCCGTTGGCGAACTCAATCGCTTCCTCGATAACTTCGATGCCGATCCGGCGCGCCTGCAATATCTGGAAGAACGTCTCGACGCTATTTATACCCTGGCGCGCAAACACCGGATTCAACCCACCGAAGTCGGCGAAATGCAGCAGAAACTGCTGGATGAGATCGAAACCCTCAACGCCAATGACGAATCCATTGAGCGCCTGGGTGAAGAACTGGCCTCCTACGCCCGCCACTATCAGGAGAAAGCCCGAGAACTGAGCGATTTGCGTCATCAGGCTGCCGGCAGTCTCGCCAGTGCTGTTGAGCAGGAAATTCAGCGACTGGGCATGCCGGGGGGACGATTCACCATCGAATTGAAGGCCAACAGCAGCGACGAGTTATTGCCCAACGGGCTGGAACAGGTCGAATTGCTGGTCAGCGCCAACCCGGGCCAGCCGCTGAAGGCGCTGGCGAAAGTCGCTTCCGGCGGTGAGCTGTCACGGATCAGCCTGGCGATTCAGGTCATCACCGCACAGACATCCCGTGTTCCGACGCTGGTATTCGACGAAGTGGACGTCGGCATCGGTGGCCCGACCGCAGAAATTGTCGGCCAACTGTTGCGCCGTCTCGGCGATCGCGGCCAGGTACTGACTGTCACGCACTTGCCGCAAGTGGCCGCGCAAGGCCATCAGCATCTGTTCGTGCACAAGGTGCGCGGTGAAGAGGCGACGCACACTGCCGTTTCCAAACTGAGCAAGAATGACCGTATAGAAGAAGTGGCACGGATGCTCGGCGGCATCGATCTGACCAAGGAATCCCTGGCCCACGCGAAAAAAATGGTGGTCACTGCCAAGGTTTAGCAATGACAGAAAGCACGAAGGCGACCCTTGGGTCGCCTTCGTTCGTTTCGCGAATGTGAAATTCGCGCGACATGCTTACTTTTTCTTGCGCACGTACAGCACCAGATTGTGATCTACCAGATCAACACCGTGCTCCTCGGCAATTGCCTTCTGGAGCTTTTCGATTTCCGGGCTGACGAATTCGACGACTTCACCGGTTTCCACGTTGACCATATGGTCGTGGTGGCCACCGTCGGCCAATTCGAATACCGCATGGCCGCCGTCGAAGTTGTGACGGACAACGAGGCCAGCCGCTTCGAACTGGGTCAGAACACGGTAAACCGTGGCCAGACCGACGTCCTCACCAGCCTCCATCAACGCCTTGTAGACGTCCTCGGCACTCATGTGACGCTGCTCTGTAGAGTCGAGCATTTGCAGGATCTTGACCCGTGGCAGGGTCACTTTGAGGCCGGCTTTGCGTAGTTCGCTATTTTCAACCATGGTCAGCTTTCTCGCGATGCTGCTTCGCAGCTTCTCTTAATGCGGGTATGATCGGCGTTTACGTTGTCCCAGCCAAGATAGTGGAAGTCGCCCACCGATGCAAAACACCAAGCTCTTGCTAACCAGTTTCACCTTTGTGGGACTGCTCGCACTCGCCGGTTGTTCATTCCCCGGGGTTTACAAAATCGACATCCAGCAGGGCAATGTCGTCACGCAGGACATGATAGACCAGTTACGCCCGGGAATGACCCGGCCGCAAGTACGGTTTATCATGGGTAACCCTCTGCTTGTCGACACGTTCCATGCCGATCGCTGGGATTATCTGTACAGCCTGCAACCGGGTGGCGGTGAACGCCAACAGGAACGCATCAGCGTTATTTTCAACTCAAACGACCAGCTTGTCAGCCTGTCCGGTGACTTTATGCCGGGCGTAAGCCGTGACGAAGCCATTCTCGGCAAGGACAATGGCACGACCGTGACCGCTCCTGCTGAAAACGCCGAGAAGCCAAAACCGGAAAAACCGGTCAAGCCAGGTTCCTTGCTGGATCAGATCCAGAAGGACGTCGATGGTGTGGAAACCGTTCCGGTTCCAACACCAGAGCCGCTGGACACCTCGCCGCAATAATTTGCGACGCAATAAAAAACCCGGAAATTCCGGGTTTTTTATTGCCTGCGATTTGGCTTTTTACGCGTTTCGCGCTTTGGCCTCGGCAGCCTTGGCCGCTCGCAAGCGCCGAACCTCTTTCGGATCGGCAAGCAATGGGCGGTAAATCTCGATGCGCTCCCCTGCATGAATAACCCGCGAGTCCGGGTCAGCAACCACTTTGCCAAAGATGCCCAGCGGGCACTCCGCCAGATTCAACTCGGGAAACTCGCTAGCGATACCCGACGCAAGCACCGCAGCCCGCACCGTCGCACCTTCATTGACGCTGAACGAGCGCAATACCTGACGATCCACCGCCGCGTATACCACCTCTACCTCGATCACCGGCTCAACCATGCATCTGCTTGGCGCGCTGACAGAACGCGTCCACCAGCGTATTGGCCGCCTGATTGAACAGCGGCCCCAGCGTCGCGCGCACCAGCGGTCCGGCGTAATCGAACGACAGATCCAGACTGATCTTGCAGGCCTTCTCGTTCAACACCTTGAACACCCACACACCGTGCAACTGATTGAACGGGCCTTCTTCCAGGTTCATTTCAATCGACTGCCCCGGCACCAGCGTATTACGCGTCACGAAATGCTGACTGAGCCCGCCCTTGGCTACGCCAACACTGGCGCGCATATGCTCCGGCGAGCTTTCCAGCACTTCCGCCGAGGAGCACCACGGCAGAAATTCCGGGTAGCGCGCCACGTCGTTGACCAGGTCATAGAGAAATTGCGCCGGGTACGGCAGCAACGCCGATCGTTGAATATGTGTCGTCATGTGAGCGTTACTTCCAGAGCTGAGCGGCAAACACTACAAGAATGCCGATGGGCGCCACGTAGCGCATCAAGAACAAAGACAGGGCGAACAGTAGCGGATTGCGGATCGACAACTCGTCGCGTACCGCTTCACGCCCCATCACCCATCCGGCAAACAGCACGAAACACAAGCCACCGAGCGGCAGCATGATCCGTGAGGTGAAGAAATCGATCACACCAAAGAAGTCCAGACCGCTCTGCGCACCCCATTGGTAGAGATGGAACATCCCGCCTTCGTTCACGAAAAATTTGGCTTCCTTCCAGATATTGAAGGAGAACACCGTGCCCAGACCGACGAACCAGCAAGTGAAGGCAAGCCAGAAAGTCACCCACGCGCGGCTGACTTTGGTGCGCTCAACCAAGTAGGCAACCATCGGTTCCAGAAGGGAGATCGCCGAGCTCCAGGCAGCGATCGCCACCAGCACAAAGAACACCACGCCCATCAACTGCCCGAACGCCACATTACCAAAGGCAAATGGCAGACTGACGAACATCAGCCCCGGTCCTTCGCTAGGGTTCAGGCCTCCGGCAAATACAATCGGGAACAAGGCCAGACCGGCGATCAGCGAAACAAAGGTATCGAGCAGCGCCACACCGACAACGGTGCCCGACAACGATGAGCTCTTCGGCATATAAGCACCGTAGATCATGATCGAACCGACACCGACGCTCAGCGAGAAGAACGCGTGCCCCATGGCCGGCAACAAGCCGTCGAGGACTTTTTCCGGGTGGAAGTCGAACATGAAATGCACGCCCTCCATGAAATGCCCGGTGGTCATGCTGTAACCCAGCAACACCAGAATCATCACGAACAGCAGCGGCATCATGATGCGCAGGCTGCGCTCAAGCCCGGCGACCACGCCCTTGGCGATGACGAAGGCCGACAGCAGCATGAAAATCGTATGCCAAAGTGTCAGACGCCATGGATTGGAGATGACATTGCCGAAATAAGCGCCGACCTGATCGGCTGTGGCGCCCTGGAAGTCGCCGCGACCCATATCGACAATGTAGTCCAGCGACCAGCCGCCGACCACACTATAGAAAGACAGGATCAACAACGCTGTGATCATCCCGGCAAATGCGCCCCACGACCATTTGCCCGAGTGCCCGGCTTCCAGCGCCAGCACCTTCAAGGCGTTCGCCGGACTCTGGCGGGCGCGCCGGCCGATCAGGGTTTCAGCGAGCATGACCGGGATGCCGATCAGCGCGATGCACGCCAGAAACATCAGCACAAAGGCGCCGCCGCCGTAGACCCCGACCATGTAGGGGAACTTCCAGATACTACCCAGTCCCACGGCCGAACCGGTCGCGGCGAGTATGAATACCCAGCGGCTAGCCCAACTGCCGTGGACAGAAACCTTGTCTGTCGACATCGTTTATCACGCCCAAGCGTTA
The DNA here is from genome assembly GCF_056401755.1 of Pseudomonas sp. P4_D7. Taxonomy (NCBI): domain Bacteria; kingdom Pseudomonadati; phylum Pseudomonadota; class Gammaproteobacteria; order Pseudomonadales; family Pseudomonadaceae; genus Pseudomonas; species Pseudomonas sp. P4_D7. Next base: position 79,734 of record NZ_JBFUIR010000012.1, read on the forward strand.
GAAAAAGAGGCCGCATTGTCCGGGATTCACTCAACCTGCTCAAGCACGCAGCATCACCGTAGCCGACGGCGGTTTATCTCCATATAATGCCGCCCCTATGGCTAAACAGAAGAAACACCCAACAGGGACCATCGCGCAGAATAAAAAGGCGCGACACGATTACTTCATCGAGCACAAGTTCGAGGCTGGTCTGGTCCTGGCCGGCTGGGAAGTAAAAAGTCTGCGGGCAAGCAAGCTACAGCTGGTCGACAGCTATGTCCTGCTCAAGGATGGCGAAGCATGGTTGCTCGGCAGCCACATCACGCCTCTGATGACCGCAAGCACCCACGTCATCGCTGACCCGGTGCGCACACGCAAATTGCTGCTCAACCGCCGCGAGCTGGAAAAGCTCGCCGCCGCCGTGCAGCAAAAGGGTTACGCCTGCGTCTGCCTGTCCTGGTACTGGAGCAAGCACATGGTCAAGTGCGAAATTGCTCTGGGCAAGGGCAAGAAGGAATACGACAAGCGCGATACCGAGCGCGAGCGCGACGCCGGTCGCGAACTGCAGCGTGCCGTGCGCAACAAGGGCAAGGAAGATTAATTTCTTCTGCCTTTAAAGCGTATTCGCGAGCAGGTCGAATCGTCGCACCGTCGCTCCCACCTTGGAATGCATTTCAATGTGGGAGCGAGCTTGCTCGCGAAAGCTATTGCAGCATCAACACAAAAACAACTGATCACATCCCCTTGCGCCGCTCCGCCCGGGCCATGCGCTGAACCTCTTGCCGCACCTCTTCCAGCACTTCCTGCACATACAAGATATGTCGGCTGGAGACTTCTCGCGCCTGCTCCGCGCGACCTTCAATAATCGCCAGATACAATTCCCGATGCTGGGTAATCAGCATGTCGCGAGTTTCCGTGCGCTGCTTGTACATGCCGCCGATGTTGGTGACGACGTTACGCTTGAGCAGATCGAACAGCCCGCGAATGGTGTGCAACAGCACGGCGTTATGGCTGGCCTCGGCAATCGCCAGGTGGAATTTCGCATCCGCCGCGCCCTCCTCCGCCCGACTGACTTCATCGTGCCGCGAATAGCAGTCCTGCAGCTCTTCAAACGCGGCGGTCAGTCGCTCACGATCGACATCGGTGGCGCGCAATGCGGCGTAATAGGCGCACGATGCCTCCAAAGTATGCCGAAACTCCAGTAGATCGCGCTGTGCTTCAGGATTGCTTTCGAGCAACTGCAGCAGCGGATCACTGAACGTCGAGCCGAGGCTTTCCACGACATAGTTGCCGCCGCCCTGACGACTGACCAGCAGACCTTTGGCCGCCAGTTTCTGAATCGCTTCGCGCAGCGACGGCCGTGATACGCCAAATTGTTCTGCCAGCGTGCGCTCCGCCGGCAACCGCTCACCGGACTTCAGCGTGCCCTCAAGGATCATCCCCTCAAGTCGCTCGACAATATCGTCAGACAAACGGCGCTGACGTATCTGATCAAACCCCATAACTCATTTCTCCACGATCCCGACCGCTCGCCGGGCTCTCTATTCTGGCCTATCGGCGCCTTGCCGACACCTACCAGACACCACTTGCGCAAACCAGATCAGATGCGATCTGCACCGCTTGTTCGACAAAAGTTTCAGGGCGACAAATTGACACACCGACACCAAGGCTTTTACCCTAGCCAACAGCGATTGTAAATTGGTCTTACCAATTATCCAAGAACGCTGACAGTGCCTGACCAACAACAATTAGGGGCCACCCCATATGCAAACCTGGCAACAGCTCTACAGCCCGCTCGGCAGTCTCGGCGTGTCCGCACTCGCGGCCGTCATTCCCATCGTGTTCTTTTTCCTCGCATTGGCGGTGTTCCGTCTCAAGGGCCATGTGGCCGGGAGCATCACCCTCGCCCTGTCGATTGCCGTGGCGATCTTCGCGTTCCAGATGCCGGTCGACATGGCCTTCGCCGCTGCCGGATATGGCTTCGCCTACGGTCTGTGGCCGATTGCCTGGATCATTGTCGCGGCGGTGTTCCTCTACAAACTGACGGTCAAAAGTGGTCAGTTCGAGGTCATTCGCAGCTCGGTGTTATCGATTACTGACGACCAGCGCCTGCAAGTGCTGCTGATCGGTTTCTGCTTCGGAGCGTTCCTGGAAGGTGCCGCCGGTTTCGGCGCACCCGTGGCGATTACTGCCGCGTTGCTGGTCGGACTGGGCTTCAACCCCCTGTACGCCGCTGGCTTGTGCCTGATCGCCAACACCGCACCGGTAGCGTTCGGTGCACTGGGGATCCCGATCATCGTCGCCGGCCAAGTCACCGGTATCGACGCGTTCAAGATCGGCGCCATGACCGGTCGCCAACTGCCGTTGCTGTCGCTGTTCGTGCCGTTCTGGCTGGTGTTCATGATGGACGGTCTGCGCGGCGTACGTGAAACCTGGCCGGCAGCGTTGGTTGCGGGCCTGAGCTTCGCCATCACCCAGTACTTCACCTCGAACTTCATTGGGCCAGAATTGCCGGACATCACCTCGGCGCTGGCCAGCCTGATATCGCTGACCCTGTTCCTGAAAATCTGGCAGCCCAAACGCACCGCAGGCGCGCAAATCGCCGGCGCCACATCGAGCGCAGCGATCACCGCCAGCGTCGGCGGTTTCGGCCAAAAGCGCACCACCGTAGCGTCGCCTTACAGCCTCGGGGAAATTTTCAAAGCCTGGTCGCCGTTCCTGATCCTCACCGTGCTGGTGACCATCTGGACGCTGAAGCCTTTCAAAGCGATGTTCGCCGCTGGCGGTTCGATGTACAGCTGGGTGTTCAATTTCGCGATTCCGCACCTTGATCAACTGGTGATCAAAACCGCACCGATCGTGGCCACCCCTACCGCCATTCCAGCAGTGTTCAAACTCGACCCGATTTCCGCGACCGGCACGGCGATTTTCTTCTCCGCGCTGATCTCGATGCTGGTCTTGAAGATAAACTTCAAAACTGGTCTGACCACTTTGAAAGAGACCTTCTACGAACTGCGCTGGCCCATCCTGTCGATCGGCATGGTGCTGGCGTTCGCTTTCGTCACCAACTACTCCGGCATGTCTTCGACCATGGCGCTGGTATTGGCAGCGACCGGCGCCGCGTTCCCGTTCTTCTCACCGTTCCTCGGCTGGCTGGGCGTATTCCTCACCGGTTCGGATACTTCATCCAACGCCCTGTTCAGTTCGTTGCAAGCAACCACTGCGCACCAGATCGGCGTCAACGACACCTTGCTCGTGGCGGCGAACACCAGTGGCGGCGTGACCGGCAAGATGATCTCGCCACAATCGATCGCCGTGGCCTGCGCCGCGACCGGTCTGGTGGGCAAGGAGTCGGATCTGTTCCGCTTCACCCTCAAGCACAGCCTATTCTTTGCAACGATTGTCGGTTTGATCACCCTGGCTCAGGCCTACTGGTTCACCGGCATGCTGGTGCACTAAACCTACAAGAAACACAGAAAAAACCGACGCCGGTTCGTGATGCCGGCGTCAGCAATTCACAACCCGGTCTGTAAGGCTGCTGAAAGCAACGCTCTTTATATTCAGCAGCCGCCACAGACGGATAACCGGGCCCACCCGGAGACACGCCTGATGAGCGAGCTTTTTTACAACGCTGTGCCAAACGCGACCCGCGTGGCACCGCCACTGCCCGAACCTCGGCAATACCCCAGCGAGAAACCGTCGCGGGTCTACCTGTTCGGCACGTGTGTGGTCGACCTGTTCTACCCCGAAGCCGGGATGGACGCGATCCACTTGCTGGAGCGCGAAGGGATCCGGGTCGAGTATCCGCAAGGGCAAAGTTGCTGCGGCCAACCGGCCTACACCTCGGGTTACACCGAGCAGGCGCGGACGGTAGCGCGCTCGCAACTGGCGCTGTTTGCCGGGGATTATCCGGTAGTGGTGCCGTCGGGTTCCTGCGCCGGCATGCTGCGTGAGCATTACGCCGACTTGTTCAAGGACGAGCCGGAGACGTTAAAACAGGTTCAGGCCCTCGCGGCCCGCACCTATGAACTGGCCGAGTTTCTGCTGTTCGTCTGCAAGGTGCAGCTCAAGGACAGCGGCGAACCGGTCAAAGTCGCGCTGCACACTTCGTGTTCGGCACGGCGGGAAATGAACACCCACCTGCACGGCCGCGAGTTGTTGGCGCAGTTGAGCAACGTGGAACGGGTCAACCACGACCACGAAAGCGAATGCTGTGGCTTCGGCGGGACATTCAGCGTCCGTATGCCAGACATTTCCGGCGCGATGGTGGCTGACAAGACCCAAGCGCTGAAGGATTCAGGCGCGCACAAGGTGTTAAGCGCCGACTGTGGCTGTTTGATGAACATCAACGGCGCATTGGAGAAACAAAAAGAAGCGCTGCGCGGGCAACATCTCGCGAGCTTCTTGTGGCAACGAACCGGAGGTGCGCAATGAGCACTTCCGCGATTATTCCTACGGTCGCCGTAGAAGAAGATTTCCGCACCCGGGCACACAATGCCTTGGGCGATCAGCAGCTACGGAACAATTTCCGCACTGCCATGGACTCACTGATGGTCAAGCGGGCAGCCGCTTTCAGTGATGCCCACGAAAGAGAACATTTGCGCGCACTGGGCAATTCGATCAAGGCCCGCGCGCTGTCCAAGCTGCCCGACCTGCTCGAGCAACTGGAACAGAACCTGACCCGCAACGGTGTGACAGTGCACTGGGCGGAAACGGTGGACGAGGCCAATGGCATCGTCTTATCGATCATCCGCGCTCACGAGGCGCGGCAAGTGATCAAGGGCAAATCGATGGTCAGCGAAGAGATGGAGATGAACCATTTCCTCGAGGCTCGGGACATTGAATGTCTGGAGTCCGATATGGGGGAATACATCGTCCAGCTCGACCACGAGAAGCCTTCACACATCATTATGCCGGCGATCCACAAGAATGCCGGTCAGGTCGCGTCCTTGTTCCACGACAAACTTGGCGTGGAATACACCAAGGACGTTGACCAACTCATTCAGATCGGTCGCAGGGTCCTGCGGCAGAAATTCTTTGAAGCGGACATCGGCGTCTCCGGTGTCAACTTCGCCGTCGCCGAAACCGGCACCCTGCTGCTGGTGGAAAACGAAGGCAACGGGCGCATGACCACCACCGTGCCGCCGGTGCACATCGCCGTCACCGGCATCGAAAAAGTCGTGGAAAACCTACGCGACGTGGTGCCGTTGCTGTCACTGCTGACGCGTTCGGCGCTGGGCATTCCGATCACCACTTACGTCAACATGATCTCCGGCCCGCGCAAGGAGCACGAACTCGACGGCCCGCAGGAAGTGCACCTGGTGCTGCTCGACAACGGTCGCAGCCAGGCTTTCGCCGACAGTGAATTGCGTCAGACCTTGAACTGCATCCGCTGCGGCGCCTGCATGAACCATTGCCCGGTCTACACCCGCGTCGGTGGCCACACCTATGGCGAGGTGTACCCGGGACCGATCGGCAAAATCATCACCCCGCACATGGTCGGTCTGGCCAAAGTCCCCGATCACCCGAGCGCTTCGTCGCTGTGCGGTGCCTGCGGTGAAGTCTGCCCGGTAAAAATTCCGATCCCGGCAATCCTGCGGCGCCTGCGCGAAGAGAACGTCAAAGCCCCGGACAGCCCGAATCAAGTGATGCGCGGTCAGGGCAGCAAGTATTCGCGCAAGGAACGTTTCATCTGGAACGCCTGGGCCAGGCTCAACAGCTCGCCGACCTTGTATCGATTGTTCGGCTTCTTCGCCACGCGCCTGCGTGCCCTGACCCCGAGCAATGTCGGCCCGTGGACACAAAACCACAGCGCGCCGAAACCCGCTGCCCGCTCACTGCACGACATGGCCCGCGAGCATCTGGCCAAACAGGGAGACCGCTGATGAGCGCCAAGCAAAATATCCTCGGCAAACTGCGGAAAAGTCTGACTGGCGCCACACCGATTGCCGACAACTTCGATGTCGATCTGGTGACGCAGCCTTACACCTACAGCGCCGAACAACGCATCCCGCAACTGCGCAAATTGATGGAAGCGGTGCACACCGAAATCCACCTGACCTCCAACGCAGAATGGCCGGCGTTGCTCGCACAATTGTTGCGCGACCGCCAGTTGCCGAGTTTGTTGATCGCGCCGACGACAGCGCACGGGCAGAAAATCACACAGCATTGGGCGAACAATCCTGATCTACCGATACTGAAATCCTACGACCGGCCGATGGAAGAGTGGAAAGCCGAACTGTTCAACGACACCCCGGCCAGCCTCACCGGCACCCTCGGTGCCATCGCCGCCACCGGCAGCTTGATCCTCTGGCCAACCCGCGAAGAACCGCGGTTGATGAGCCTGGTACCGCCGGTACATTTCGCCCTGCTCAAGGCCAGCGAAATCCGTGACAACTTCTATCAGGTGCAAGAGGAATTCGTGTGGGCCCAGGGCATGCCGACCAATGCGTTGCTGGTGTCCGGCCCGTCGAAAACAGCGGACATCGAGCAAGTGCTGGCTTACGGCGCCCACGGCCCGAAAGACCTCGTGGTGCTGATCCTGGAGGACCAATGACGCTTCCGGTGAATTTCCTGCGTGATGCGCAACAACTGATTCCAGCCGAACGCCGTTTTGATGACCCGTTATCGACTCTGGCCTTTGGTACGGATGCCAGTTTTTATCGACTGATCCCGAAGCTGGTAATCCGCGTCGAGTCCGAAGATGAAGTGGTGGCGCTGCTAAAACTGGCTCAGCGCGACCATGTTCCAGTGACCTTCCGTGCGGCGGGCACCAGCCTCTCCGGTCAGGCGATCAGCGATTCTGTTTTGATCGTGCTTGGGGATAACTGGAACGCCCGCGAGATTCGCGGCCAAGGCATGCAGATTCGCCTGCAACCGGGAGTGATTGGCGCACAAGCCAACGCTTGGCTGGCACCGTTCGGGCGCAAGATCGGCCCGGATCCGGCGTCGATCAACGCCTGCAAGATTGGCGGCATCGTCGCTAACAATGCCAGCGGCATGTGCTGCGGCACCGCGCAAAACACCTATCACACGCTGGCCGGGATTCGCTTGGTGCTGGCCGATGGCACACGTCTGGATACCGAAGACGCTGCCAGTGTTGCAACGTTTCACGCCAGCCACGGTGATCTGCTCGAACGCCTGGCGACGTTGGGACGCGAAACCCGCGCAAACGCCGAACTGGCTGCAAGAATTCGCCACAAATACCGTCTGAAAAATACCACCGGGCTGTCGCTGAATGCCTTGGTGGATTTCGATGAGCCTGTGGATATCTTGAGCCACCTGCTGGTCGGTTCCGAAGGCACCCTCGGCTTTATCAGCGCGGTGACTTACAACACGGTGATCGACCACCCGAACAAGGCCTCGGCGCTGATCGTATTCCCGGATGTGGAAACCTGCTGCAACGCCGTCACCGTGCTGAAAAGCCAACCGGTGTCCGCCGTAGAACTGCTGGATCGGCGCAGCCTGCGCTCGGTGCAAGACAAACCGGGCATGCCCGCTTTCGTACAACAGCTGTCGAATAATGCCTGCGCGCTGCTGATCGAATCCCGCGCCGCATCGTCCACTTTGCTGCAGGAGCAAATGGCGCAGATCATGGCGTCGCTCAGCGGCTTCCCAGTGGAGAAGCAGGTCGACTTTACCGAAGACCCTGCCGAGAACGCCAAGCTCTGGGCGATCCGCAAGGACACCTTCCCCGCCGTCGGCGCCGTACGCAAAACCGGCACCACGGTGATCATCGAAGACGTGACCTTCCCGGTCGAACAACTGGCCATCGGCGTCAATCGCCTCATCGAGCTGTTCGACAAACATGCCTACGACGAAGCGATCCTTTTCGGACACGCGCTGGAAGGCAATCTGCACTTCGTCTTCACCCAAGGCTTCAACAACCCGGAAGAAGTCGCACGCTATCAAGCGTTCATGGACGACGTCGCGCAACTGGTGGCGGTGGAGTTCGGCGGCTCGTTAAAGGCTGAACACGGCACCGGGCGCAACATGGCGCCATTCGTGGAACTGGAATGGGGCAGCGACGCCTATCAACTGATGTGGCAGCTCAAACGTCTGCTCGACCCGAACGGCATTCTCAATCCCGACGTGGTGCTCAGCGAAGATCCGCAGATCCACCTCAAGCACCTGAAGCCGCTGCCAGCAGCCGACGAGATTGTCGATAAGTGCATCGAGTGCGGCTTCTGCGAACCGGTCTGCCCGTCGAAAGGCCTGACCCTGAGCCCGCGCCAGCGCATCGTCATCTGGCGCGATATTCAGGCGAAAAAACGTGCAGGTGTCGACACCACCGAACTGGAAAAAGCCTACGAGTACCAAGGCATCGACACCTGCGCCGCGACCGGTCTGTGCGCGCAACGTTGCCCTGTAGGCATCAATACCGGTGAGCTGGTGAAAAAACTGCGTGGCCGACACGCCACGCATCAGAAAACCGCTGACTGGATCGAAGGAAATTTCGCCAAGACCCTGCAAGGCGCGCGCTTCACCCTGCATGTGGCCAACGGCGCACGAATGATGCTCGGCGCGCCGCGTCTGGCGAAACTTTCGGCAACCATTACGCGCCTGTCCAAAGGCCAGGTGCCGTTGTGGACGAATGCAATGCCGCAACCGGAGAAGGCCATTCGCTTCAGCCCCAGCGTCTCGGACGAACGCCCGCGTGTGGTCTATCTGGCCGCGTGTGTATCGCGAGTGATGGGCCCGGCAGCCGGTGATAAAGAGCAAATGTCGCTGTACGACAAAACCCGTGGCTTGCTGGAAAAGGCCGGTTACCAAGTGGTATTCCCGGACAATCAGGACAATCTCTGCTGCGGCCAGCCCTTCGCCTCAAAAGGCTACACCGAACAGGCCGAACACAAACGCCAAGAGTTGATCAGCGCACTGCTGCATGCGAGTCGCGGCGGACTCGATCCGATCTACTGCGACACCAGCCCGTGCACGTTGCGACTGGTGCAGGACGTAGGAGAAAACCGTCTGGATCTGTACGACCCGGTGCGCTTCATCCGTACGCATCTGCTTGATCGACTGGACTTCACTCCACAAGAAGCACCGATTGCTGTGCACGTAACGTGCAGCACTCAGCATCTGGGCGAAAGTCAGGCGCTGATCGATCTGGCGCGCAAGTGCAGCAACAACGTGGTGATTCCGGAAGGCATTCACTGCTGTGGGTTTGCCGGCGACAAGGGCTTTACCACGCCGGAGCTGAACAGCCATTCGCTGCGCACGCTCAAGGATGCCGTGCAGCATTGCAGCGAAGGGATTTCCACCAGTCGGACTTGTGAGATCGGTCTGACGCAACATGGCGGAATTGACTACCACGGGCTGGTCTATCTGGTGGATCGCGTGACCCGGGCGAAGGCCTGCTGAAGAAAAATAGAACCCTTGAGTTCGACTGTAGTCCACAGAATAACCCCGGCTGATCGGGGTTTTTCTTCCATACGGTTGCCCGTCCTGACGGCCAGCGAAGTCTGGACCCACTCGGTTCAAGGAGATACACATGAAACGTTCTGTACTGTTAGGTCTGTTCGTTACTGCATCGATGATGGCGTCCGCTTCGTTTGCTGACGGCAAGCCTGCCGACCTGTGTGATGCCAATATTCAAACCATTGAGAATGGCAAGGGGCAGCTGTCAGCGAATCCTGAACTGACTCAGCGCGCTGAAACCAGTGTGGCCAAGGCCAAGGCACTGAAGGCTCAAGGCAAAATCGACGATTGCATTGCGGAAACCTCGCAAACCATCGTGGAACTGCGCAAATCCACCGGCACCAACAACTGATCAGCGTCCCGGCCAACCTTCGGGTTGGCCTTGCAGGCCGATTGGCGTACACTGCACACGCTTGTTGCTCAAACAGATGTACTGAGCAATGAGTTCGGGGCCGTTTAGGATTCGACGCCGGTTGCGAAACTTTAGGTGCATGCCGACTTGGTAACAGAAGTCGTAAATCCACTGTTGCAACTACTTATAGTTGCCAATGACGACCAATACGGTGTTGCTCTCGCTGCTTAATTGCAGCTGACAATGCTCCTGGTACCTTCGGGTCCAGCAATCATCAGGGGATGTCTGTAAACCCAAAATGATTGTCATATAGAACAGAATCGCCGTGCAGTACGTTGTGGACGAAGCGGCTAAAACTTACACAACTCGCCCAAAGCACCCTGCCCTTCGGGTCGCTGAGGGTTAACTTAATAGAAACGGCTACGCATGTAGTACCGACAGCGGAGTACTGGCGGACGGGGGTTCAAATCCCCCCGGCTCCACCACTTCATCATCTAAAGACGTCCACGGACGTCTTTTTTTGTGCCTGAAATCCAGTAAAATCAAGGCTTTACGGTCTGATGGCGTCCATAGACGTCCAGCACAATCTACGACATCGGGTATTCCAAGCCCTTCAGTGGTAATTTTTGGAATACCAATTGATCTCACGGAACACCTCATGTGCGCCCAAGCCACCCGCCTCTCTGATCGCCAGCTCAAAGCGGTAAACCGAAAGGCAAGGATGTCCTCAGCGATGGAGACGGCTTACAGCTGCGCGTGAGGGCCAATGGCTCTACGTTATGGAATTTCAACTACCGCCAGCCGATCACCAAAAATCGCATCAATATGGGACTCGGTACCTACCCAGAACTCTCACTCGCTCAAGCCAGGAAGAAGACGGTCGAAGCGGGGGAACTTCTCGCCCAGGGTATCGACCCGAAAGAACAACGTAGTGCACTAGAGCAAACAAAAAGGCAGGCAACCGAGCACACATTCGAGAACGTGGCGTCTGCTTGGTTTGAACTGAAAAAGGATTCTGTGACTCAAGCTTACGCCGAAGACATCTGGCGCTTGCTCGCGCTACATGTCTTTCCGTCACTTGGAACAACACCTATCCCGCAGATCAATGCCCCGAGGGTCATCCAACTGCTGCGTCCTTCGGAAACCAAAGGTAGCCTGGAGACAGTGAAGCGACTGACCCAACGACTTAACGAGATCATAACCTACGGCGTGAACTAGGGAATGATCTTTGCTAATCCACTCACCGACATTCGGGCCGTTTTTAAGAAACCGAAAAAGCAGAATATGGCAGCCCTCCGCCCTGAAGAACTGCCAGAACTGATGGTCGCCATCGCCAACGCGAGCATAAAAAGAACAACGCGCTGCCTGATCGAATGGCAACTTCACACGATGACTCGCCCCACAGAAGCCGCTACGACATCTTGGGCTGACATCGATCTAGAAAAGAAAATCTGGGCGATCCCAGCGGAGCGTATGAAGAAGCGACGTGCGCACGTCATACCACTGACCGAAAACGCACTCGCTCTGCTGGAGACGATAAAGCCCTACAGCGGCCACAGAGAATACGTGTTTCCAGCCGACAGAGAACCACGGGATCATTCCAAGAGTCAGACGGCAAATATGGCCCTGAAACGTATGGGATTTGACGGTAGATTGGTGAGTCACGGTTTGCGCTCCATGGCCAGTACTATCCTCAACGAACACGGTTGGGAGCCAGAGCTGATCGAAGTAGCGCTTGCCCACGTCGATAAAGACGAGGTTCGCAGCGCCTATAACCGGGCGGATTACATCGAGCGCCGACGCCCGATGATGGCTTGGTGGAGTAACCATATCCAGGAAGCAGCAACCGGCAACCTGTCTGTGTCAGCTATCAATGAAAATCGGGACAGAAAAGTCGTTTCTATTCGCTGAAATTAGATCCAGTGGCTAACAAAACCAAAGGCTCTGAGACGTGCAGAGTAGCAACTCTCCGCACGGCAATTATTAGACCTCCTCTACGTCGGACTCCATCATGACGTACATCTTTTCGAGTAACGGTTCGACAATGCGCTCGGTCTCAGCCCAATGGTCTTCCCGCAGCATCGAATACTTCACGTCCAAGTGGATCTCCCTGTCGAAGGGGAAGTCCGTTTCGGTCTCTAAACCTACAATCAGCTGCATTCCATCTGGTAAGTCTTTAGCAATAAACTGAAGCACAGCAGGCAGGTTAAAATCATCCTGGGCCTGCTGGTTCGGCGAGTCGATTACGACCGGTACGTCAAAAGTCCCCATCACGCCTTGGCAGGTTTGCCACAATGCGGCGTAGTAAGCCAAAATTGACCGAGGACCACCGCTTCCAGATAGATCTGGACGCCCGGTAAGCTTCATCTTCGATACATCTACAGGGGGAAGCTGTAGAGCGACACGCCCAGTCATGTAATGGGATCTAAAATCTTCCAATATCGCCCGCGTTTTTTTTGGAGCACGAAGCAACTTCATTTTTTCATCTAGAGAGTCGATTACTCCCAGCGTCTTATCAATTGCCTCCTGCAGAAGCTGGCGCTCTGCTTCAAACGCGGCGAACGCGCTTTCAGCCCCCAGACTTCCCACTACATCTTCAAACTTGAGCGCCCCCTTGCGCGTATCCAACAATACAGAAATACGCTTATAGTTTTCGTTTACCGTGCTGAGCCTGGCCGACGCAGTGCTGCACCGATATCGCACTTCGCTTGCGTCGTCCCTCAGACGCCCTGCGAGCTCCCGGAGCACGCGCGCATCTTCAGCAAAATTGAGCAAGTCCAGAAACGATTTTGTGTGCTCGGCATTGCAAGTTGGGCAAATCAGGGGCTCCGAATTTCCAGCTCGTAAGTACTTGGCATCATTGTCATATGCCGCGAGAGCTTCATCGGCCAATCGAATCTGTTGCTCTAGACTGGAGAGTAAATCTTGCTCCCTTACAGCAGCACTTCGAAGTATCTCTTGCCGTTCATTAAGCTCAGTAACCTCTTTGGTCAGCAGAGCAATTTCATTGGCAAAGTTCTCGGGGTTGAGCTTGGGACCGAATAAGGGCAGCGTTCGGCTAAACCGCTCTATAGTACGCTCCAGGAGCTTGTACTCTCGTCGAGACTCCTCAAGCGCTTTAGATTCTTGAGCTCTCTCGGCTTTAGCCCTGTAATACTCGGGCGGACACACGCCTGTGAAGTACTCCAAGATTGCGCTCCAAGGAGAGCTAAATCTTTTAAGCCCGCCAAACGTGTTCCACTCAGATTGCCAGCTGCCATCCTGATTTACGTAGAAGGGTAGGAAGAAACATGCAGGGTCGGCTGGCTGAATAGCCGACTCCTTCTTATCGGTGAACACCAGATTGAATTCAGTGACATTGCAGAAGGCCTGAGACCACTCCCCGAATTTTGAGGTCGCGACAATCATCTCTCGATTGGCGTTGAACAGCGCGCGCCGTCCATTCTGATGCAGCGCAAAGAAGTGGCATCCATCGACAGAAAACTCAAGGAGAGATGCGGTATTTTCATCCCACGACTCCAGCTTCCCCTGTGGCTTGGCGCCAAGCGTCTCAAAGATGCTCCGAATGAGACTCGTCTTGCCAGTGTGATTCCGTCCCCTCAGCAGATTTTTCTTTGGGTGGAAGCTCACATGCCTCGCTTTCTTGTCGCGGTGTGAGAGCAACCAGATGTTTTCGAATCGCAAGCTTTTCATAGTTCTTAGTTCTCAAGCTACGGACGAGGAATCTCAGTTCGGGTCCACGCATTTTTTTATAGCCCTCATTGCAAAGCGCGCCAAAAGTTCAGCATCACGAAAGCTGCTGAAATCCTTTTTCAGCGCAACTAAACCCGCCTCGAAGTACAGTCGAAGACCCGAGCCACGCACGTTAGCGTCCAGCCAAATATCACAAAAGTCATGAAGACTTTGAACAATTGGCAGCGTCGCGCCTGTGAGTTGCTCACGTACAACACGCGCTGCTTGCGCGCGAATGGCGGTCACCATCATGAAATCCATACCTTCGCTTTGCAGCTGTACGAGCCAGTCATTCAGATATGCAGAGTGATCTGGAATGGTCTCCAGTGCACCCAGTGCAGAAATAAATTCGTGCCTTGCGAACCCACGCTGCTCGACGAGATCACCGAAAGATGCGCAAGTATCAGTGTGACGACCCAGAGGAGAAATCTTCGTTACAAGAGATTCTACGAACGATGCAGCTTGGCCTGCATGAAGAGGGCTCCGCTGCGTCAATAGCTCCAGAGCGGATTTGATGACGTAGCTGCTAGGCTCATCGGGATGAATAGCGACTCTCTTCAGTTTGAGCTTCGTCAAGTCCGGCGCAGGCGCCCCATCCGCACTAAGCGAATGCAGAGCTTGAGCCAACAACTTCGAATGCTCAGGAGCGAAATCTGCAAGCGAGCAAGGCATAGACGTAGCCGCATTCCCTCCAGCTGCAAGGGGAATGTCACATCCGGCATTTGAAATGAAATAAGCCTCGACGGACAGGTTATTAAAGGCAGCAAGACTGAGCTGAAGCTTTCCTAGAGCGCTGTCAGGGACCTTTGTAAACGTTGGTGCTGCTGCCTTCGATACCACTGTCGAACTTTTCTTTTTGGGAGGGGCAGTTGTCCCGGTGAGAACGGACCAAGACCACTCTCCACGGTCCTTCTTTTTCACCTGATATACACGAGCGCGTGTGGGAGTACGTACTGAGTCCAGCTCCGTGACATCCTGCACTGCCTCGAAAAGGAGCAAGAAGTCCAACTCGTTCGCCTGCTCCATTTCCACCATCCTGAGCACCGCCCACCAGCGCTGAAAGTCCACGCCTTTAGCTCCGTGACCTCCTCCTGTTTCAGTGAGGCCAGGTTTGTTTGCCACAAGCAGCAGCTCTGAGGCACCAGCCGATATGGTCAAGGCATGCTCCCTATGCACTAGCGCCACCAATGATGGCTGTCTTAATAGCTTTTCAGCATCATCGCCTTCATCCTGCGGAGTGTAAAGGACGTGTGTAGCCGTAACGTAGATGTATCTCCTATGGTCATCTCTCTTCAGATATCTCCTCGAGACTAGGTATTTCGGCAAAGTATTACCCAGTAACAAGCAATTAACCGCCGAACATGCCGAAGTTAACTCGAAAAAAATTCAGCACTACATCACTGGTATGACATCCACACCATGGAGCCTCAAACCATGTCATTGCAGTGCCCTCGTTGTAAGTCGCTCAAAATTTCTTCCTTACACCAAGCCATGAAAATTACAGCGGTCCTCGGTACAGTCGGCGGTGCAGCACGCTGCGTCAGTGCAGCACTGGCTGGCGGTCAGGCGGGACCACCTTGGGCGCAGTTTCCGGCCCGTTAGGCGCTACTCTCGGGGCCGTTTCTGGCGGGCTTTTTGGCGGAGCTGGCGGTTGCGCATTAGGCGCTCAACTCGGCGACAAGCTTGACCGACATGTACTCGCCCACAACCTCTGCCTGATCTGTGGGCATCGTTTCAACCTCCCTACTTAAACCGTTTCCCACTTCTCTCTTTTAATACGTCCGGACGGGGCCACGCGATGCGTGGCCTTTATGCCGGCTCGCATCCTAAGGAATCGTAATCATGGCTCATCAAATCGAACAAATGGCTTAAGTTGGTGCGACTCCGTGGCATGGCCTCGGCAGTCAACTGACGCAAAAACAACCTATCGAGATCTGGCAGCGTGAAGCCGGTATAGACTGGCAGATCCAGGAAAGCCCCGTCCACTTCAAAGCCGACGCCATCGGCCATATGGGCAGTATTCACTCATTCCCAGAACAAAAAGTACTGTACCGTTCCGACACCAAGGCTCCGCTGTCCGTAGTATCCAACCGCTACCAAATTGTCCAGCCGCGTGAGGTTATGGAGTTTTACCGTGACCTAACTGAAGTGTCCGGCTATACAAGCTGACAAATCAGCTTCCCTTCAACGCTACCTATCAACCAACTCAATTATTTCAATCTGATACCGATAACGGGAGGCAACATACCCCATCAGGATAGATCCAATAGACATGCCAAACAAGAACGCACCYACACCTAACAATATAGTATTGCCTACGTTACCAGCCTGAAGACCTGCACTCATAGTTCGGGAAATCCATTCAAAACCACCGAACTCAGCAGTAAATGAATACACAGTAGCCAATAGACCAATCGCGGCAGTCTTCTCGCCAAAAAAGCGGCCTGTTCGCTCACTGATGCGTCTAACTTTTCGACTTAACCAAAAATGTGCATCTTTCAAAGCAGCAGATTCATAATCAGCTAAACGATCAGCCATTGCCTGCTCATGACGAATATCATCACACAACCCTTCGAATGCTAATTTTTTCCACCGAAAAGCAAGTAACAAAGAGGCTACCATTGGCGCAATCAAAGTAATAATAGCCAACAGCATTGAGATAGAGCTCATCACTAATACAAATATCTGAGCGTATACAGAAGGCGGTCTAACATCATAAAAAAAGACAAACCCTCCGCTAACAATAAGAAAAAAGAAAGAACAGGCAAGACACCAATTAGCGACCCATTGCGCCTTTCTTTCTATACCCGTTCGCTGTATTTTTCGCGGTTCACAACGACTTAGCTCTTCCAATACCTGAATTGTATTCTCAATTGACTGAGGCATTTTTCCTCCATGACATATTAACGCCATAAACCATGTTCTGTAAGCGCTGCTCTAAATAACGCCAGATTAGCTGGCTCGTTTTCTCTAGCTAGAGAAAACGAGCCATTTAAAAAGCGAATATATTTAAATATCCAGCGGAGGCAAAGCTTCTACAATTTTCATGGTTTCCAAACTAACAGTAACCACACGCAAAAACAGTTCCAATGGGTATTTAGGATTTTTCATAGTCTCAATTGCCCACTCATTGGCGTCGTTGATAATCCCGCTGTCTTTGTAGGTGTTTACGCATTGGCGTTCGACGACCCAATCTAGAGCTGGTTTGCCGTTGACGATGTAATCATAGGCTTGCAGTGGAATACCAGTGACGGTGATTTTGGCGTTGTAATACAGGGTACTGAGGTCTTTGTCTTTGCCCCGCTTGCCGTACTTCATTTCGTCAACACGATAGTCACTATCGGCGCTAGCGCTGCTCTGGACGCTGGCGGGGTACATGGGTACGGTTTCATAACCCAGATGCAAATCAGCCAGTGAGCGGCCAGCCCTGGAGTAGGCCCAGAAGTCACTCGCGGCTTTTACTGCGGGGATGCGAGGCAATTCCTTACTCAGGTTGTCTGCGTACTTTTCGCGATACTCCGGCGAATGCAGGAGGCCATAGACATAATAGAAAAGATCCTCCTTGCTAAGGACCTCGCCAGGATACGCCACGCAAAAGTGTGCAAGCCCCTCGTCGGTGATGGCATCGCGGCGGCTACTAGAGTTAGATTCTGCTGGCGTGTCAAGCAAGCCCGGAACTGCTTTGCTGGTTTTGGCTTTGCCTTGTGAGCCGTCATAAAGGTAGAGCGGGAAGCATTGGCCTTTCGATATCACTTCTAGATCAGGCAATGTGTCTGTAATTAAAGCGCTAAAGCCTTTTGTCGCTCCTTGGCCAGTAACACAAATGACCCGGTTACTCACCGTCGCGTCAGGAAATATGCGCGGCATTAAGTGTCGAGTCCAATTCCAACTCTTGTTGGAATATACCCACTGCTTTGAAAATGGACGATACAAACTGAAAACTATACTCTCTTTTTGAATTGAGTGCTTATCGCCTTTCTCTAGTTCCCCCAGAATATCAGTTGTCCACTTTATCTTGGTTTTATCCCTAGATACAAATTGCTCGACACTGACATTAACCTCTCCATCACGATGATACCTAGAGACTTCCTCATTATAAAATGAAATCATTTTGGTGATATTTTTTTCGAGCCTTATCTTGGAACTGTTATAAACCCAGTCATCGCGATTGGATTTAACCCCCATTGAAAATATCTCAAATATCGTCTTAGCACTTTCGTTCTTTTTATCACCAAGAACAATGTACTCGACAAAGCTGTTATCGCGCTGATTAACCCAATCGCCATGTGCATCGGGAGTAATGAGCTGCCAAGCGTTAGCAGCGGTAATACCTGAAATACTTTTGAATTGTTTGATTCTATCCAATTTTTCGGCTTGGCTCAGGTAGTCGCCAATGTCATGCCAATAAATGTGTCCTTGTTGTTTTGCGGATGGATTTTTGACCAGCAACGAGATGGCAATCGGAGCGCGGCTACCGCTACCAAATATTTTGCCGCCTTCCTTGCGAGATAGGTCGCCTGAGGTGCGCTGATTACCACGCAAATGAAATACGTGCACACTACTGAACTCCTCCGCCAAACATTTACGCAAACCGTCTGCTGAGTTCGAGTCCGTAAAGCCGGCATTGGTGACAAAGCCAATCACACCGCTGTCGCCGATGCGATCAGAAGCCCAGCGAATGGCGCGAATATAGCTGTCGTATATTTTACTCTTTCCCATTTTCTTAGTGGATTTGTATACGTAGGTATCTGATATACGACTATCAAGAATTGGATACTTTACGTTCTTATTATTGTTGTCTTCTTTGTCGCCTGAAGAGTACGGTGGATTGCCAATGATCACCCGGATATCCAACGCTTTCTGGCGAGTCCGCCGGGAGCTGTTATCCACAAGCAGCTCACTCACTAGATCGTCTTTTTCGTAGAGCTGGAAGGTATCGGTTAAACAGATTCCTTCGAAGGGTTTGTAGTCTCCCCCGACAATACTGTGGTAAACGGCTTCAATATTTATTGCGGCAATGTAATAAGCCAGAAGCACGATTTCGTTAGCGTGTATTTGTCCTTGGTATTTGTTCCGTAGCTGCTCTTTGCTGATCAAACCACTTTGCAGCAGACGGGTAACGAAAGTGCCAGTACCGGTGAAAGGGTCGATGATGTGCACACCGTCACTGCCGAGTGTTTGGCCGAACTCACTTTGGAGGATATCGTTTACGCTGTGAATGATGAAATCAACCACTTCCACCGGGGTATAAACGATACCCAACCGCTCGGTCATACGCGGGAAGGCGTTACGGAAAAACTTGTCATACAGCTCAACAATAATCTTCTGTTTACCTTCGGCGTTGTTGATGCCATCGGCGCGCATTTTCACACTGTCGTAGAAGCGCTGGAGGGTGTCAGCTTCTTTATCCAGGCGGTGCTCTTGCAACACGTCCAAGACATTTTGCATGGCGCAGGACATGGGGTTGTTGCTGGCAAAACTGTAATCTTTAAATAGTGCGTCAAAGACAGGCTTCGTGATCAGGTGCTGGGCGAGCATCTCAATTACTTCGCTGTCGCCAATGCTGTCGTTCAAGTCGTCGCGAAGCTCACCGGCAAAACTAAAGAACGCTTCGCGCTCTCGGACGTTGGCCTCGTCTTCGATGATGCTGGTGATGCGCACAATGTGGGTGCGAGCAATCTCGGCAATGTCATTGGCCCAGACCTCCCAGTGGCTGCGATTGCCGCACTTCTGCACCACCTTGGCGTAAATGGCGCGCTCGATTTCACCAATCTCAAACTCCAACCCGAATTGTTCAGGCTTCGGCCCATGGTCATATTTGCCATGCGCCTCGCCAATACCATAGGTATTCTTGCCGTTGTCTTGACCGGAGTTACCTCGGTCTATTTTTTTGTTGAGTTTTTCTGTAACGGCGATGACTTCCATTTTAGAGGGGTCACCACCAATCAGGTCGACTTTGTTGATCATGGCGTCAAAGCGGTCGTCGTGTGAGCGCAAGGCTTGCAGCACTTGCCAGACGACCTTGTAAGTCTTGTTGTCGTTGAGCGCTTCCTCAGGTGCCACACCGAAGGGAATGACTACCGGCAGAATCACATAGCCACGCTTCTTGCCTTCTGCTTTCCGCATGACGCGGCCAACCGATTGCACAACGTCAACTTGTGAATTGCGCGGAGTGAGGAACAGCACTGCGTCTAGAGCAGGCACGTCTACACCTTCGGACAGACAGCGAACATTGCTTAGAATTCGACAGGTGTTATCGGGCACCTCCGACTTCAGCCAATTGAGCTCGTCTTCTTTCTGACCGGCTGTCATACCGCCATCAACGTGGGAAGCTTCGCAGATGAGGCTGGCAGCGGCATCATCGTTGTCCGGGTTGCTGGCTTTGTACTCTTCAACCACCTGCTTAAACATGTTGGCGATATTTTTGGAGCTGACCTTGTGCGTCTTGGCGAATTTTTGGTACTCGATCACCTGGCAGAAAGCCACGGCACGGCGCATTGGGTCACCATCGTCGACAAGATCTTCGCGGGTGTCTTGTTTGCTCAGAGCCTTCCAGCAGCCAACTAATTTGGCTGCGTCTTCCAGCTTGATTTGGTTGTCATCATCGGCCAGCAGTTTTTGCAGGCGGCTGCTGATGTGCTTTTCATCCATGGCCAGCACCAACACCTTGTAATCTACCAACAGCTCCGCCTTAACCGCCTCGCTGAAGGTGATGACGAACAACTCTTTTCCGTACAGGCTTACGTCGTCCATGGAGCACAGAGCTACGTTATCTTTTTCAGCACTGGCCTTCGCCAACTCGCCATAGATACGAGGGGTGGCGGTCATGTAAAGGCGCTTGGCACTGCGTATGAAGTCAGCGTTGTGGACTTTAACGAATGCACTCTCGTCATCATCGAAGGTGGCCCCGGTGGTCCGGTGGGCTTCGTCGCAGACGATCAGATCGAAATCTGCCAGACCGAACTGGTGCTGTGCGTCGYTAATGACGGCAATGGAGTGATAGGTGCTGAACACAACGCTCATGTGCTGATCGTCGTGACGCTTGAGCATCTCTGCCGCTAGACGCGCTGGATTTGTAGTGGCCGGGTAGCGTAGCTCGTGAGCAAAAGTTTGTACGACGTCATCGTCTTTTTTGCGCTTCTTACCTACGTCGCTGTCAGAGCACACAGCAAAACTGTGGAGAGGTACTTCACTCTCTTGCGTCCACTCAGTCAAGGTTTGCGACAGAAGGGACAGGCTAGGGACCAGAAATAGCACGCGCTTGCCCGCGCCAGCTAATTGCTCGGCGATTTTGAGACTGGTAAAGGTTTTACCGGTGCCGCACGCCATGATCAGCTTGCCCCGGTCTGCGTCTTGTAAGCCGATGGCAACAGATGACAGAGCACGCTTTTGATGATCGCGAAGGGACTTCTTGGCCTTGAGAGCCGCTACCCGATTTGGTTTGTATTTCGCCCAATCGATTTGACTGTCTTCTAAGGCTTGCAGGTCAATTTTGTTAACTGTCTGATGACGATTCAACAAAGCATTGTCTGCATGCTCAGACCAATTGTTCGTGGTAGTCACGATGATGCTGTGAGTGAATGGTTTCTGTCCGGACGCGGTGAAAAAACTGTCTAAATCGCCTTTCTGCACGCGATAGTTAGTTGCGTACAGCTTGCATTGGATTGCATGAAATTCTTTGGTCCCCTGAGTCCTGGCAACCAGGTCGATACCGGTATCACGTCCGTCACCACCGTGTTCCTTTGCCCAATCCGAATAAGTCCAAACCTGCTCGTACAAATCACGATATTTGGCTTCGTTGCGCAGGTACGTGCAGATCAACTCTTCGAAATAGGTGCCTTTCTCGCGCTCTGTTACAGAAGCATTGCGATAACTATCAAGCAGGCTGGCAAGGGCGGACATGGAAATTCCTTTTGACTGCGGCGGCGTCTTGTACACGCCAAATTCCGGGAGTTTACCAAGCAAGGTGTGGGCAGGYAACTAAATGCTGCGGGGCGGGAGAAAAGCAGTCGATTGGCTGTTGTTACCAGCCAATCAGACAGCTCTACGTCGGCGTCGGGAACCCAAACCGTCACCCCCTATTGCAACCAAACCCATGCTGACTGCCTCCGTAGACCTTGGTAGCCGATTTGCAGAGGTAGCTAGCCCTTCTGAAAAGCGAACCAAGCCCACCGTCACCAGATCCTTTCGCAGATTTTCCCCTGGCTACTCGGTAGGTCGCGTTATCTGAAATTTCTACCAGTCCTTCAACTAGATCGACTGGTATCCCCAGCGCACTCGCCCACGCCTAGTTCAAGCGACTGAACATGTTGGTTCGGTCTGAGGCGATTTTGCCTATGGGAATCAATTCTGGGCCTATCATTGGTGTGAAATCTTCTAACGGTAGTAAGCTCAGAACCATCTGCAAGCAATGCAATAGCTCACATCTCGATACTAATGACCAAGCCTAAAGTAAGGGGTTATACCACCCGCTCCACTGATGCATCAATCAAGAAGACTATCTAAACACTCTTAGGCACATACCCATGAATCTTGACTTTCTATTCTCCCCACCCATTTTGCTTGTTATTTCAGCATGCCTTGCAATGTGTTTATTCTGCCTATTCAACTTTCTGATTAGCTTTAGTCTTACGCGCCCGGTCGTATTTGCGCTTGGGCTTTGCTTTATTGGTATCGGCGTCTTTGGACACATTACTTTTCTCGATATGTTGGAGCGATGTAGGGAACTGGAAGCTTCAGGTAATGTGTCACAAGATGTACTATCTCGGCTTGAGCGTTACAACCTAGTATTCGCCTACATGCTGCCATTCGTATCAGGAGCAATTGGCACCAACGTTATTTCCGATGCATTACTGAAACACCATACTTATGAGCGATCCTTTTCTATACTCCAGTTCCTCCAAGATCTTGCGCAAGTTTTTTTGATGCCTATCGGCCTCTTCATAGGTATTGTTATCAGCATCTTCTGGCTCTTACTTTTGCCGATAGCTCCCGCTCGCCGCCTGCTTCGCTCCATGCTCCCAATAACTTGGCGCTGGATATATCTGAGAATTTTCAAACTCAGCATCATTACCCGAAATAATATTTGCTCGGTGCGCGGTAGCCTAAAAGAGCCAGCTCCCGATGACATTCCCTGACACCTGGTTCAGATCGTTCGTTTCGCTCAATCGGGACCGGCTAAAGCCGGCCTTTAGCTTAATCATTAGTGACAGCTTTTGGCCTAGTGCTGCCGACCGCTTTCGGCCAGAGGCAGACATTAGATACCTGAGCCTGCACCCTCTCGATCGGTCAGGCGCAGATCTAAAACACCTGTTGGCAGCCACTCGTTCGATTGATGAAAAGCCTGAGGTACAATTTTCTCTAACCTCTTTTTCAGGAATGCCAGCTTGACCGACATGGCAACGCAAGACGCAAGCCCAAAACGACTCAGGACATACCTGCGCATCGAAGCCACTCTACTCATCGCTAGCATGATCGGAGCATTCACGCTCAGCGGGTACGCTTACCTTGAGAAGTATTACCTGACGATGGATGTTGCTATCGAACGCTTGGGCATCGGCGCTCAGGAAATCCTTGCTTACGGAGCTGCCAGATTTGGGTCTTACATTGGGGCTTTGGCTTTTGGCATGGCCCTAGTCGGAATCGTCGCTTTTCTCTTACTTCTACTGGAAAAAACTAGAGAACTGCCGGGCGAGTTCCAGCCACCCCCAAAATGGATTGCCCATGTTCTCAAGCGTGCGATCGAAAACCGAGGGATTGCAGTATGCGTTGGATCGATCTGCATAATCGCCGGCCTGCTGATTTTTGCTTGGTTCTTGTTGGTGAGGTTGCCCTCAAACGATGGCCGCTCTGCAGCGATGAAGCAGGCATCGGAATGTGTTAAGCGTCGTGTGGTCTATGCAAATCTTGATCAGTACGAGGGGTGCCAGGTCGCCGAGTCGGAAGACATGCTGTATCTACTCCAACTACAAAGATGTGACAAGTCTGGAGTTGCTTTTCGAACATTACAGCTGCCAAAACAGGGCCTCAAAAGCGTTACGACAGAGACCCTGTTCTACCCCTATGAACGACCCGATGCTCCCGGATGCTTGAAAAGCTGACCTCAACCTGAGCCGATACAATAGTGTTCCCCACAAAATGCTCGAGCAAAGGTATTCCATAAAGTATTCCAATAGAAACAATCCAACTGAATTTGCCCCATAAAATCAGTTAGATACCCGATCAATTCAAATTACCCCGGCCCACCAACTCTCAACGACAAAGCCCGCCAAAGTGCGGGCTTTGTCGCATCAGGGCATAAGCCAAACCGGGCACGCAAGACCGTAGTCTGCAATTGATCAGGCTCGACTATCTCGAAAACGCTACGAAAAAGGACGACACAATGTCGTCCTTTTCCATACCCACATTCCTGAACAATCAACGAACAACACTAACCAAATCCGGACGACTAGACTTAAGCATCGCCTCATTAACCTTCCCTTGAATCGAGCACGTAAACATCCCCTTACTCCCAGCACTCAGCTCTTCCGGAGCCGGTTCGATCAAGAACACCCGCTCGGCACTGTCGACCACCAGCTTACCGGCAGTGGCGGCAGGATCTTCCGGCTGCCAGCTGGATTTGCCATGGGACCAGATTTCCGCGCGAGCGTAGAGTCCCTGCGACATGTCCAGGCGTGGGCCGCCCGCTTTTTCCAGTTGAGTGTGAAGTTCGTTCGGCGTCTGCTTGGCGTAGAAGCCCCAACTAATGATGCGCGTGCCCATCAGGTCCATGTCTTCGGCGTAAAAACCGGTCAACGACATGCCATCGATCTCGACTGGCTTGGCAAACATCCAGCGCTGGCCCATGTCGCTCTTGGTGCCGCCGGACAATTTGATCTGGCCATTTTCGACGGAGCTCGGCACCAGATCCTTGATCAAAGGTGATTGCACAACGGCCAGTGAGTGATCGTCACAAGCGGCAAACGACGCTACCGGTGAGGGTGGAGCGGCAACGCTGAAAGCAGAAAACAGGGTCACAAGGGGCAGCAGGAAAAAGGGTTTCATGGAATGACTCGAATGAAAGACTGAAGACAAAAAATGATATCACAATGATATCAATCGCCAGACTTCAGACATTCAATCAATGCTCATGCCGATGATGCACATCCGGAAAATGCGCATGGCTATGCCGCATCGGCGTATGCACATGCGGATGACTGTGCGGCTCCGTTCCATCCCATTCAAACCCGTGCGTATGCTGATGATGCTCGTCGTGGGTGTGGCGATGATCATGCTCGAGCAATTCGTGCTGATGCTCATGAGCATGGTTCTCCATCAGGTGAATCCATACCCCCACGCCCATTAACGCTGCGGCGAGCAGGAACATCAGCGATACCGACTCGCCCAGCAGCAGAATCGATATAGCTGCGCCCAGAAACGGTGCGGTGGAAAAGTATGCGCCGGTGCGTGCACTGCCCAGCCCGCGCAGGGCGAGGACGAACATCACCAAGCTGACGCCGTAGCCGAGAAATCCGACCAGCAGGATGGGCACCAGCGTGGTGGCCGCAGGCATTTGCGTGCCGATGAGCAAGGCCAGGCCGCAGTTGACCAGACCGGCGACCAGGCCTTTGCTGCCGGCGATGAACAGTGCGTCCGAGGCAGAGACTTTCCGCGTGAGGTTATTGTCGATGGCCCAGCAAAAGCAGGCGAAGGCGACGGCCAGCGGGCCTGTCCAGTCCTGCGCCGACACGGTCTCTTGCGGCCAGGACAACACGACACCGCCGGCCACGATGGCGAGCATGCCGATCACGATTCGCCGATCGGCATTTTCCTTGAACACTACCCACGCCAGCAGTGCCGTGAGCACTGATTCGAGGTTGAGCATCAGTGACGCGCTCGCACCGGACGTTCTGGTCAAACCGAACATCAATGCCACTGGCGCCAGCACGCCGCCGAAGCCGATGGCTCCGACCAGCCACGGCCATTCGCCGGCTCCGAGTCCGGACCGCTGCCAGCCTCGATCGCGGGCAAAACGCAGGACGGTCAAACCCAGACCGCTACCCAGATAGAGCAATCCGGCCAATAGAATCGGTGAAATCTGTACCCCCAGCAGCTTGGCGAGTGGCGTGCTGGCGCCAAACAACGCTGCTGCAACCAACGCGTAGAGCACGCTCACATTCATGAAGGGATCACTCGCTCGGGCTGATGAAATATTGGCAACGATCATGGCAAAACTCAGGTGAGAATTATGTGAACCGTTCCCTGAAGGATCCCCTCTCCTTCAAGCACACACGCCCCTCCAGCAACATTTGATCCGCGCAATCCAGGGCGCTGGGGCGACACAGCCTCTATGTTGCGAACATCGAGATGGGGATTGTCACCGGACTCACGCCAGCGGATAAACCCCAAAAGCGCTTCTACACTCACAGCGCCCCCTCCGCCACACCGAGCCCCAATGACCTCTCTCAAAGACCGCATGCAACAAGGCAAGGACGCCCGCAAGCAGTGCTCGCGCAGCGCTCAGGCATCCACCGGCAAAATGAACCGTGACCCGATTCCGTTGATCAAGGCCTCCAGCCAGGGCCGCGTCGCGTCGCTGGTCGAACTGCGTTACGGGCGCATGCTGGTGTCGCCGTTCACGTTCTTTCGCGGCAATGCCTTGTTGCAGGCGCACGATCTGGCGGGCACGGCGAACATGGGCCTGAACTTGCCCATCTGTGGTGACTGCCACCTGATGAATTTCGGCGGTTTCGCCACGCCTGAGCGAAATCTGCTGTTCAGCGTCAACGATTTCGACGAAGCACATCCCGGGCCGTGGGAGTGGGATCTGAAGCGTCTCGCGGCAAGTTTCGTGGTGGCCGCCCGTGACTTGCGCCACGGCGAATCGGTCGAGGAACAGGTGTGCCGTGAAATGGTCGGTGCCTATCAGACCACGCTGCTGGAGTGCGCCGAGCAGAGCGTGCTGGAAAACTGGTACGAGTCGATCAGCTACAACGACCTGCTGGCGCAGGCACGCAAAAGTACCCTTGAACATGTGGAGCGCGCCATCGAGAAGGCCGAACGGCGCACACACGCCGAGCTGCTGCCGAAAATCAGCGAGCGCGATGCCCACGGGCGTCTGATCATTCGCGATGACCTGCCGGAAATTTTTCACCTGCACAAAAACACCACGCTGCTGGATGCCGAGGATGACTGGCTGCGGCTCGCGGACTGGCGGCCGCTCTTCGACACGTTCATGCGCGAGTATCGCAGCACGTTGCAACCCGACCGCCGCGAGTTGTTGTCGCGGTTTCACGTGCAGGATCTGGCGTTCAAAGTGGTGGGCGTCGGCAGTGTCGGCACGCGTTGTCTGGTGGCGCTGCTGACGGACGATCAGGAGTTCCCGCTGTTCCTGCAATTCAAGGAAGCCCGGCGTTCGGTGCTCGCCGACTACGTCAAAAGCAAAGCGCGGGTACGCCATGAAGGGCAGCGCGTGGTCGAGGGGCAGCGCCTGATGCAGGCGGCCAGCGACCTGTTTCTGGGCTGGACGACCGGCCCCAGCGGTCGGCAATTCTACGTGCGGCAATTACGCGACATGAAGATCTCCGCCGAACTGGAAAACTTCGACGCTGAAACCTTTGCCGCTTATGGTCGCGTTTGCGGCCGCGCCCTCGCCCGGGCACATGCCAAGGCCTCCGGCCTCGCTGCGCAGATCAGTGGCTACATCGGCAAAGGCGATGCGCTGGCGGATGCGCTGTTGAAGTACGCGCAACATTACACCGCGCAAAACGAACGTGATTTCGAACGCTTCCAGACGGCCTGTCGCAAGGGGCAGTTGCGCGCGCGGTCAGAGGCTGACTTTGCTGCTGATCACCTGCCTTGAAATGACGTCCGTGATCACCGTGATTGCCATTGGTTTTGCCGCCACGCCCTCCTTCCCACATCGAACGTCCTAGGAAAATTCCCGCAACACGCGTCGACTTTGATGAACTGGTGCACAGTTCCTCAGGGCGTTACGCTCCACGACCACTGCCATCCAGCGGACGGTTTGGCAGCCGCAATTGCAGTGAATGTTCACTCCACGGAGCTACGTCATGAAGAAAATCCCCCGCCTTTCGCTGGTTGGCCCGGCACCGTCCGATGCGCCAGCGTCCAGCACCCACCCGCAATCGAATACCAGCGCACGCAGCGAAGCGCACAAGCGGCGCCGTAGCATCCCGCTCAATCAGCTCATCAGGGTGCGCGACGATGTCGACACCCTGACCCTGCTCACCCACGCCAGTGAGATCCTCGATTCCCTAGCGGCCATCAGCGCAACCTTTGCCGATGAGTTCGACGGCTCGAAACGTCATGTGGCGGTGGCCATGAAGCAATTGAGCGCACTGGCCGAGATCCTGATTTGTCGGGCACGGGACAATCTGGATCCGCAGAAACCGCTGAACACTACCGGGCCTGAAACCCGCCATTGACGGGCGAAACCCCGGCGCTCGGTTGCGCATCGGACTGCATTGGCGCCGCCCATCGAGATGAATTTTTCTTCACTGCAGCTGCGCGGCCAACCCTTGTACAGTCCGCTCGCTCATTCAAGAAACTACGGTTCGCCCGCGCTCCTGCGGGCTTTTTTTTGCCTGAAACAAAGCCCCTGCGTCGCCACGACTTGCCGTAACCCCGATGATTGCGCGACTCTGCCGGAAGATACCCCATTCCGGAGCGCCCGATGCCGCTGTTGACCCTGCCCTGCCAACGCCTGACGCTCGCGATACTTGCACCGGAGCAGGCCGAGCTTGAAAGCGAGTTCTACCGACGCAACCTGCGCCACCTGGCGCCATGGTCGCCGATCCGCACCACTGAATATTTTTCCACCGAGCAAATTCGCCGGCGCCTCGACGTGCAGGCCAGCGCATTCGAGGCCGGGCTGGCCATGCATTTCGCGCTGCTGACCCCGGACGGCCAGCAGATGATCGGCGCCTGCAACTTCAGCGGCATCATTCGTGGTGCCTTTCAGGCGTGTTATCTGGGTTATCACATCGACGAGGCCCAACAGGGTCAGGGCTTGATGCAGGAAGCGCTGGAGGCTGGCATCGCTTACATGTTCGATACCCAGAACCTGCACCGGATCATGGCCAACTACATTCCCGGCAACGAACGCAGTGCACGCTTGCTGGAGCGCCTGGGCTTCGAACGTGAGGGTTACGCCAAGGCGTATCTGAACATTGCCGGGCGCTGGCAGGATCACGTGCTGACGGCGCGGGTCAATTCAAGGTTCGAGACACCGGAAAAGCGCTGGTCGAAACCTTTGGCGTGAGTTTCACAATTTGTTAAGGATTGCCGACGTATGCTCAGGCCTCCCGCCCCTTTCGGTTGCCTGAACCCTATGTCGCGTGCCGTCACTTCGCTGTTTCTGCTTGCCGCCCTGCTGTTTTTCTTCGCGCTGGGCAACCATCAATTGCAAGGTTCCACCGAGGCCCGCGTCGCCGGCATCGCTATGGAGATGCACTTGGACGACGACTGGGTGACGCCTCGCTTGTTCGGCGAACCGTTTCTGGAAAAACCACCGCTGAGCCTGTGGCTGGATGCTGGCGCCATGCGCGTGTTCGGTGTTTCACCGTGGGCCGTGCGGCTGGCGTCGGCGGTTGCCGGTTTGCTCAGTGTGATGCTGCTGTACGGCATGTTACGGCGTTTCGAGCGACCGAAAATGATTGCCTGGACCGCAGGCATTCTGCTCGCGACCATGGCCAGTTATTGGAGCAATGTGCGCGGCGTCGGCGAGGATGCATTACTCGCCCTCGGCGTGACCACCGCACTGCTGGCCTTTTATCAGGCGCAGCGGGCATCGACTCTGGGCAACTCGCTGCTGTTTGTCGTCGGGATCGCCATCGCCACGTTGAGCAAAGGTGTGCTGGGGCTGGCGATGCCGGGAGTGGTGATTTTTGCCTATCTGCTGGCCGACAATCTGATGGACAAGCGCCTGAAACTTGCGGACTGGCTGCGACCGGGTTTCCTGACCCTGCTCGGTTTGATTCCGCTGCTGATCTGGCTCGTCATCCTCTTCCAGCACGGCGGCGCACAGGCCGTCAAAGAGGTGCTGCTGACCAACAGCGTCGGGCGCTTCAGCGGATCATTCGTCGAGGCCGGGCACTACGAACCGTTCTACTACTACCTCGCCAAACTGCCGGAAGCCTTTCTGCCGTGGAACATTCTGGTGTACCTGGGGCTCTGGCATTTCCGCAAACAACTGAAGGCCAACCGTTACCTGCTGTTTTTCAGCCTATGGATCGTGGAGCAGTTCATCATGCTGACGTTGGCGTCGAGCAAACGCACGGTGTACCTGATGTCGATGACACCGGCCGCCGCGGTGATCGCAGCGGAGTATGCAGGCGTGCTGTTCGAGCGCTTGAAGCAGTATGAATCCGGTAATGGATTCGTAGGCCGAATCGCCAGGCAGCGTCAGACACTGGCAGTCGGTGTGCTCACGCTGGTGATCGGCAGTTACCTAGCCGCCGCGCAGTGGGCGTTGCCTCATGCCGACAAAAAGCTTTCGTTCCTGCCGTTGAGTGCAGAGATTCAGACGCTGCAAACCGCCGGGCATCAAGTCGCACTGTTTCAGGCCAACGAGCGACTCGGTGGCGCCACGGTCTTCTATACCCAGCAAGTGCTCAAAGGGCTGGATACCGAGGCGCAGTTACGAGATTTCCTCACGGCCTCGCCCTCGCATGTCGTGGTGATGGCTGGTGACAGTGAGCCCGCGCCGCCACTGAAAGTGCTCAAAGCCATGATGGTCGGGAGCCAGGCGTATTACTTCGTCGGCTATTGAGACCTGCGCAGCCGCATAAAAAAACCCGCCGGTGATTGGCGGGTTTTTCATTTCATCCGAACGGGTTCAGAGAGATACCTCTGGCTGAGCACCGAAAGCTTTCTGCTCACGCTTGCCCAGCACCGGCACATCCAGCCGCGCCCGCCCGTAGAAAGCCAGCGCCGTCAGCAAGCACGCCAGCCAGACGAAGATTCCGGCCCAGAAGGTGTGGGACATGTAGTGCCAGCCTTGCAGGACGCGAGTAGTGCCGTAAACCAATCCCAGCAACAGTGAGCCCCACAAGATGGCACTGGAAAAACGCCATTGATAACGTCTCGCCACGAAATACAGCGCCAGCATGGTGAAGCCGCCCGACGCATGGCCACCCGGCCAGCAACGGCCACTGCCGGCTTCATGGAACAGTTGAAAGTTGCTGTACCACTCGATGTGGGCCATTTTCCCGCCGTACAGCGTGGTCTCGATCGGGCAGTAAACGCTGGTGTGGGACTTGAGGAAGTGAATCACCCCGGTGCAAACGGCAAATGCGACCACCACAAACAGAAAATCCCTACGGTGATCAGCGGCAAATCGCAGCACTGGCGCGACTTTGCTGCGCTCCAGCATTGCGCCGAGTCGCGGACGTTTGTGCGGATTGACCAATGGCCAGACCACCGATAGCAGCGCGCCGATCAGGGCGATTTCCGCCGTCCAGTTGGGAATGATCCGCGCCCATTTGTGCGTGAGCTTTTCAAAGAAGTGGATTTTGTCGAGCGGGAAGGTCTGGGTCAGCGGATCGAACAGCAGGTTGCTGAAGGCGATGTCGATTTTGGTCATGTCGAACATCAGGAACACCAGCGCCGCACAGGCGAGCGGAATACCAAAATTGTAAGCGTAGAAACGGGAATTCATCGGGTGGTCACCGTGCGCCAGTCGGAGGCTTCAATAAAGCCGAGCATCTTGGGAGCCGCCGGGCTGGCAGCGGAAACAAACAATGACGAGCCGTAACCCATGTCCGAGGCCGAAACTTTGAGGTCTTTCTCGATTTGCGCCATGCACTCGCTGTGGGTCACCAGAATCAGGTTGCGCCCCGGGATCTTGTGGGCCAGCGCATCCTGCAACATGCGCCCCCGGCAGTTGATCAACCAGTCGTCGCCGCTGGCGGCATGATTGAACATGTAGCCGGCCGTCTGCACCGTGCGCATCGACGGGCTGTTATAGATGTCGGCGTTGTTCAGGCCCAGTTGTTCGAACCGGGCACCAACCGCCACCGCGACACTGCGCGAGCGATCGGTGATGCCGTCATTGCCACTCAGGCACGCGGCTTTGGAGTGATCGCAACGCTCGACATGACGCACCAGCACGATCATCTCGCCCTTGGCCCAACCTGTCGCCAACGCTTGCGCACCGGCGACATTGCCGTGGGCCAGGTCCGGCACCGCCGCCGGCGCCAGCAACCACAGGGTCAGTGGGATCACCAATACCGATGCCGCCAACACCACCCAAGTGTTGCGAAAACGCGCCAAAAAGCTCAAATCGATCGAGCGTTTGACGCCGAACAGACTCAGTCTCAATTCCACAAAAACCGCCTCGCCACTGTGCATCTCGGGTTTATTCGATGCGGCGAAGGTACAGAGGCGCGCGTGGGCAACCAGTGAAACCCATGTGAAAAAAGTCTTGGGATCCGTTGTTACAAACTCCGTAGGACAAAATCCTTTCAGCTCTGGGAAATGCGGCCGATACAAACCTGCTAACACCCTTGCTGGCTCAAAAAAACAACAATCTTCCAGCCTAACCGACGACAAGAAACCCAACGTTTCTGGAGGATTTTTGATGAATAGCTGGTTCGGCAACATCAGCGTGAACATGAAACTGGGCCTGGGCTTCGGCCTGGTGCTGGCCCTGACCTGCGTACTGGCCCTGACAGGCTGGACCAGCCTCGGTGGCCTGATCGACCGCAGCAACTGGATGAGCGACATCACCCAGCTCAATGCCGGCTTGACCAAACTGCGCGTGGTGCGCCTGCAATACATGCTGACCAATGGCGATGAAACCGCCGCACAGAACGTGCAGACCACCCTTGAAAGTTTTGCCGCGCAACAACAGAAGCTGATCAACAGCTTCAAGAGCCCGGAAAACGTCAAGCTGCTCAAGGAGCAGGCAGCGACCATCGCTGAATACCAGACCTCGCTGAACAAAATGCGCAACGCTTACCGCACCGGCAACAGCGCGCGCGACAGCATGAGCGTGAGTGCCGAGACCGCGTACAACCAGATCGAGTCGATCAGCAAACGCGTGCAGCAGATGGACATGAGCGAGCAACGTTTCGAACAGTTCCAGGCGATCACCGCCGCCAAGGAAGCGTTCATCCTCGCGCGCTACGAAGTGCGCGGCTATACCGCCACCACCAACGCCGAAACAGAGCAGAAAGCCGTCGGCCAACTGGATGTCGCAATCGCCAGCCTCAAGCAACTGAACGTGCATTTCGCCGACTCTCAGCAAGACGCCCTGCGTCAACTGGAAACCGCACTGGTCAACTATCGCAGCGCATTGATGGCGTACAAAAACGCCAACACCGACGCCGTGCAGGCCCGTAAGGAAATGACCGATCAAGGCACCGCGATCGTCAACACCAGCGAGCAGCTGTACCAGATTCAACTCGACCGCCGCGATGTCGAAAGCGCCCAGGCGCGCACCTTCCAGTTGATCAGCACCCTGCTGGCGCTGTTGGTTGGCGTGATTGCTGCGGTGATCATCACCCGTCAGATCACCCGTCCGCTGCAAGAAACCCTCGCCGTGGTCGAGCGCATCGCCAGCGGCGACCTGACCCAGAACGTCACCGTCACCCGCCGCGACGAACTCGGCGTGCTGCAACAAGGCATCGCGCGCATGGGCGTGACCCTGCGTGACTTGATCAGCGGCATCCGCGACGGCGTCACCCAGATCGCCAGCGCCGCTGAAGAGCTCTCGGCCGTGACCGAGCAGACCAGCGCCGGTGTGAACAGCCAGAAGGTCGAGACCGATCAGGTTGCCACCGCGATGCACGAGATGACCGCCACCGTGCAGGAAGTTGCGCGCAATGCCGAAGAAGCTTCGCAAGCGGCCGCCGCCGCTGACGGCGAAGCTCGTGAAGGCGACAAAGTGGTGAACGAAGCCATCGCCCAGATCGAACGTCTGGCCAGCGAAGTGGTGCGTTCGACCGAAGCCATGAGCGTGCTGCAACAGGAAAGCGACAAGATCGGCAGCGTCATGGACGTGATCAAGGCCGTTGCCGAACAAACCAACCTGCTAGCCCTCAACGCTGCGATCGAAGCCGCGCGTGCCGGTGAAGCCGGTCGTGGTTTCGCCGTGGTCGCCGATGAAGTGCGTGGCCTGGCGCAGCGTACGCAGAAATCCACCGAGGAAATCGAAGGCCTGGTCGCCGGTCTGCAGAACGGCACCCAGCAAGTCTCCGCCGTGATGAACAACAGCCGCGCGCTGACCGACAGCAGCGTAGCGCTGACGCGCAAGGCTGGCGCATCGCTGGAAAACATCACCCGCACGGTGTCGAACATCCAGTCGATGAACCAGCAGATCGCTGCTGCTGCCGAACAGCAGAGCGCCGTGGCTGAAGAGATCAGCCGCAGCATCATCAACGTACGCGACGTGTCGGAACAGACCGCAGCGGCGAGTGATGAGACGGCAGCGTCGAGTGTTGAACTGGCGCGTCTGGGTGGTCAGTTGCAGCAGATGGTCAGCCACTTCCGCGTTTGATCCTGATTTCGCGCTGAAGCCAAAAACCAATCGCGGGCAAGCCCGCTCCCACAGGGTTTTGAGTCGTTCACAGATGTTGTGTTCGACTCATGACGTGTGGGAGCGGGCTTGCCCGCGATTGCGTTATGGCTGCGCTACTGATGCGTGGTCATACCGTGAAACTGCGTGCCCCGCTTTCAACGCGAAGGCAAATCCAGCTCAACTCCGCCAACGCTTCTGAACCGCTCTTTGATCGCAGTCCCCAAGCCGCCAGTGGATTGATTCTGCTCAAGAGCGTTCTTCAAAATCGCACACGCTTGCTCTTCCATCGATCGACCATTGAGGTCGGCCGCTACCCTCAGCGCTTCATAGAACTGAGGGTCAAGATTGTCGATGATCAAACTTGCCACAATGCTCTCCGTCATTACTGAAACCGCAGCAGCGGAGGCTACCATGAAGCTTTTGCTGCGACGATTTCAGGTTGTAACCCCAGAAAAGCATAGACAGGTCTGCTATCTCAGCGCGTCCCACGCTGCCGCAACGCCGACGGCATAAAATAAGCATCCTCCGGCACCGGCTGCGCGAAATCCACCGTCTCCGCCTCTTCGTTATCAAGGTTCTGCACGTAGTAACGACGCGCCTGCAAATCATGAAAAACATCCAGCGCACTCCACGTCGTCGGCAGGTCATAGAAGTTTTTCAGGTAGGCCATCGATA
>NZ_JBFUIR010000013.1:0-109483 GCF_056401755.1 Pseudomonas sp. P4_D7
CACAGGGACTGTGCAACACCCTGCCTCAAACAATAAAAACAAGAGGGAGCAACAGATGATTCGCACGCAAACCAACGTTCTGTTGAGTGGCGGCCTGCTGGCCGCGAGTCAGGCCATGGCCGGCGATTTACTGCTGTGGCAGACCAACAGCCTGAGCTATCTGTACGGCAAGAATTTCGCAATCAACCCATCGATCCAGCAGACGCTGACCTTTGAGCACGCCGACAAATGGAAGTACGGCGACAACTTCCTGTTCGTCGACAAAATCTTCTACAACGGCAAGGAAGACGCGAACAAAGGCCCGCACGCCTTCTACGGTGAATTCACCCCGCGCTTCTCGTTCGGCAAGATCTTCGACCAGAAGCTCGAGTTCGGCCCGATCAAAGACGTCCTGCTCGCCATGACTTACGAGTACGGCGAAGGCGACAGCGAGGCCTACCTGATCGGCCCAGGTTTCGACCTCAAGGTGCCCGGTTTCAACTACGTCACCCTGAACATCTTTCGCCGCCAGACCGAAGGCCCGCGCCCCGGCGATGGCGTCTGGCAGATCACCCCCGGCTGGTCCTACAGCTTTCCCCTGGGCAATTCCGATGTGCTGATCGACGGCTACCTCGATTGGGTAGTCGACAACGATGAGAACTCACGCGGCACCTACCACGCCAACCTGCACATCAATCCGCAGATCAAATATGACCTGGGCAAAGCTTTGGGCTGGAGCCAGAAGCAACTGTATGTCGGCACCGAATACAGCTATTGGAAAAATAAATATGGCATCGAAAACACGCACAACTTCGACACCAATCAGAACACCGCCAGCCTGCTGGTAAAGGTGCATTTCTAAGATGGCCCGCAACCGTGCCCCATACCTGTCGTCGGTGCTCTGTTGCGGGGCACTTGAGAGCTGGCCGAGGAGTCAGTATTCTCCGCGGCCTTCTGAATTCGGTCTAAAAAAAAGCCCGGATTTAATTCCTGACCGAAAAGCCAACATATCCCGGCCCCGGTCAGTACCGAGGCATCCCGAAAACACACTCAATCGACTGTTTTTCAGCAGCCGAGCGGGTGTTTTTTTGCTTTTCGAAAGCCTTGGCTCAGCTCTTGCTAACAGCAACGAAGCTGACCGATCGGATGAGTTTTTGCAGCAACGAAAAAAGGCGCCACACCAGAGCGCCGATCTTAAAAAAATAACGTGGAACACCTACTTTGGGAGCAACCGAATGAAACGTATGTGCACCAGCCTGATGCTCGCGGGATCGATGTTGGCCGGCGGCCAGGCCATGGCCGAAGGCCTGCTGCAGTGGCAGAACAACAGCCTGACCTACCTCTATGGCAAGGACTTCCAGGTCAACCCGCGCATCCAGCAGACCGTCACCTTCGAGCACGCCGATGCGTGGAAGTACGGGGACAACTTCCTGTTCGTCGACAAGATCTTCTACAACGGCAAGCCTGACAGCGGCGTCGGCAACAACACGTATTACGGCGAGTTCAGCCCGCGCCTGTCGCTGGGCAAGATCCTCGACCAGAAGATCGAATTCGGCCCGATCAAAGACGTGCTGCTGGCGATGACCTACGAGTTCGGTGAAGGTGATGTCGAGTCTTACCTGATCGGCCCTGGTTTCGACTTGGCCATCCCGGGCTTCGACTACTTCCAGTTGAACTTCTATCAGCGCCACACCGAAGGCCCACGTGCGGGCGACAACGTCTGGCAGATCACCCCGGTGTGGTCGTACACCATTCCGGTCGGCAATTCGAACATCCTGATCGACGGTTTCATGGACTGGGTCAGCGACAACGACGTCAACAAAAAGGGCGAGTACCACGCCAACCTGCACTTCAACCCACAGATCAAATATGACCTGGGCAAAGCGCTGCGTCTCGGCGAGAAGCAGTTGTACGTCGGTGTGGAATACGACTACTGGAAAGACAAGTACGGCATCGACGATACCGGTGCGTTCAAGACCAATCAGAGCAACACCAGCTTCCTGGTGAAGTACCACTTCTGATCCGGCGGCGTCCGCAAGGACGCCTTCGCGAGCAAGCTCGCTCCCACAGTGGTTCTATGTTGAAGGCGAATTCCGCATACGACGCCGAACCCTGTGGGAGCGAGCTTGCTCGCGAATGGGTTCAAACAAGATTCGAGGCGGACGCCACCGTTTCGGATATCCCGAGAAACCGGCACAGCTCCTCGCGCTTGGCCAACGCATCCCGCCGCCCCAGATCAATCAACTCGCTGCAATACCCCGCCTCGAACAACAGATAACTCAACACCCCTGCCCCACTCGTCTTGGTCGCGCCCGGTCCGCGCAAGAACAAGCGCAACGCCGCCGGCAACTCCTGGCGATGCCGTGCCGCGATTTCATCGATCGGCTGGCTCGGCGAGATCACCAGCACCTCCACCGGCGCCACACCCAACTCGCGGGTCGGCGTGCCGGCGGGCATCAAATGGCTGAACTGGTTGAGACGCTGAAGTAACTCGATGTCGCTCTCCAGGCTGTCAATGAACGTGCTGTTGAGCATGTGCCCGCCAATCTGCGCCAGCGTCGGCTGTTGCCCCGTATAAGCGCGTTCCAGCGGCTGCTGCGGATCAAAGCCGCGCGGGTTGCCACTGACGCCCACCACCAGCACTCGGCTCGCGCCCAGGTGCAGCGCCGGGCTGATCGGTGCCGATTGCCGCACCGCGCCGTCGCCAAAATATTCATCGCCGAGTTTGACCGGCGCGAACAGCAACGGGATCGCCGAACTGGCGAGCAGGTGCTCCACCGTCAGTTCCGTCGGCACGCCAATGCGCCGATGGCGCAGCCATGAATCGATCTTGCCGCCGCCCTGATAGAACGTCACCGCTTGCCCGGATTCGTAGCCGAACGCCGTCACCGCCACCGCATGCAATTGCTTGCGCGCGATCGATTCGGCGATACCGGGCATGTGCAGTTTTTCATTTAGCAGAGCGCGCAGCGGCGAACTGTTGAGCAGCGCCACCGGCAGTTGCCGACCGAGGCCGAGCAGGCTGTGGCTGACAAAACGGCTGGCCTGACGGATAACCCCGGGCCAGTCACTGCGCAGCACGCGATCGCTGCGAAAGCCCTGCCAGAACAAGGTCAGGCGTTCGATGGCGGCGCGAAAGTCGCTAGCGCCACTGGCGAGGCTGACGGCGTTGATCGCCCCGGCCGAGGTGCCGACGATCACCGGAAACGGATTGTCCGCACCCAGCGGCAGCAATTCGGCAATCGCCGCCAACACGCCCACCTGATACGCCGCCCGAGCCCCGCCGCCGGAAAGAATCAAACCTGTGACCGGTTCAGCTGGGCTCATCGCAACACTCCATGGTGCTTGAAAGGATGGGGGAATCAACCGCGTTTGGCGTACAGCTTCGGCTCGCCCGGTGGCCGGCTCTTGAAGCGTCGATGCGCCCACAGGTACTGCTCGGGGCAGGCACGCAACGCACTCTCGACCCACTGATTGATGCGGATGCAGTCGGCTTCTTCGGTTTCGCCGGGGAAATCTTCCAGCGGCGGATGAATCACCAACCGATAACCGCTGCCGTCGGCCAGACGCTCCTGGGTGAACGGCACCACCAGCGCCTTGCCCAGACGCGCAAATTTCGTCGTCGCTGTCACAGTCGCCGCCTGAATGCCGAACAGCGGCACGAAAATGCTCTGCTTGGCGCCATAGTCTTGATCCGGCGCATACCAGATCGCGCGACCGGAACGCAGCAGCTTGAGCATGCCGCGCACGTCGTCACGCTCCACGGCCAGCGAGTCGAGATTGTGCCGCTCGCGACCGCGACGCTGGACGAAGTCGAACAGCGGGTTTTTGTGTTCGCGGTACATGCCATCAATCGTGTGCTGCTGACCGAGCAAGGCCGCGCCGATTTCCAGCGTGGTGAAATGCGCGGCCATCAGAATCACGCCTTTGCCTTCGCGCTGGGCCTTTTGCAAATGCTCCAGGCCTTCAACGTGGGCCAGCTTGGCCAGACGCTCGCGCGACCACCACCAGCTCATGGCCATTTCAAAAAAGGCGATACCGGTGGAGGCGAAATTTTCCTTGAGCAGGCGTTTGCGCTCAGCGGCGGATTTTTCCGGGAAGCACAGTTCAAGATTGCGCTTGGCGATGCGCCGCCGGTCGCCGGCCACGCGATACATCAACGCACCCAAAACACGACCGATGGTCAGCAAGACCGGATACGGCAACTGGACGATCAGCCACAAAAGCCCCAGACCGCACCAGAGCGGCCAGAAGCGTGGCGATAAAAAGGCTGTTCGAAAACGCGGGCGATCCATTAAAGCTTCCGTAAATGCAGTGGCCGCGCATTCTACATCGTTCGACCCGGCTTGCGGCCTGCGGGCGTTCTCGTTATAAGTCTCGGCACTTTTAGTGACAAGCCGTTGTATGCCGACATGAGCCAAACCGAACCGTTAGACCAAGATCCCGTATTCCAGCTCAAGGGCAGCATGCTGGCCATTACTGTGCTGGAACTGGCCCGTAACGACCTCGAAAGCCTCGATCGGCAATTGGCCGCCAAAGTTGCCCAGGCGCCGAACTTCTTCAGCAACGCGCCGCTGGTTCTGGCGCTGGACAAACTGCCGCCAAGCGAAGGCGCTGTCGATCTGCCAGGCCTGATGCGCGTCTGCCGTCAACATGGCCTGCGCACCCTGGCGATTCGCGCCAGCCGCATCGAAGACATCGCCGCCGCCATCGCTATCGACATTCCGGTGCTGCCGCCGTCGGGCGCCCGTGAACGACCGCTGGAAACACCCGAAGCCGAGGTCAAAAAGAAGCCGGAAAAACCGCCGGAGCCAACGGTCAAACCGACCCGCGTCATCACCACGCCAGTACGTGGTGGCCAACAGATATATGCCCAGGGTGGCGATTTGGTCGTGGTGTCCTCGGTCAGTCCGGGGGCGGAACTTCTCGCCGATGGCAACATCCATGTATACGGCCCGATGCGTGGTCGGGCGCTGGCCGGCGTGAAGGGTGACACCAAGGCACGGATTTTCTGTCAGCAATTGAGCGCTGAACTGATCTCCATCGCCGGTCATTACAAGGTTTCCGAAGATTTGCGCCGCGACCCTATGTGGGGCTCGGGCGTACAGGTCAGCCTGTCGGGCGACGTGTTGAACATCATTCGGCTTTAACGGATACTGCCGCATTTTCCAAGCATCTCTAAAACGTAGCGAAAACGGCTCAAACGAAGTAGGAAAAAGGCTCAATGCCGAATTCCAGCCAAGGCTGTCCGACTGCAGTAGTTTTCAAGAGATGTTTTTCAGGGGCTAAAAAGTCCTTCTTCCTTAGGGGTGAAACACCTTGGCCAAGATTCTCGTGGTTACATCCGGCAAGGGTGGTGTGGGTAAGACCACCACCAGCGCCGCTATCGGTACCGGCCTCGCTCTGCGCGGCCACAAAACAGTGATCGTCGACTTCGACGTGGGCTTGCGTAACCTTGACCTGATCATGGGTTGCGAGCGCCGCGTGGTGTATGACTTCGTCAACGTGGTCAACGGCGAAGCCAACCTGCAACAAGCGCTGATCAAAGACAAGCGCCTGGAAAACCTCTACGTACTGGCCGCCAGTCAGACCCGCGACAAAGACGCGCTGACTGTCGAAGGCGTGGAAAAAGTCCTGATGGAGCTCAAGGAACAATTCGAGTTCGTCGTCTGCGACTCCCCGGCGGGCATCGAGAAAGGTGCTCACCTGGCCATGTACTTCGCTGATGAAGCGATCGTCGTGACCAACCCGGAAGTGTCCTCGGTACGAGATTCGGACCGCATGCTGGGCCTGCTGGCCAGCAAATCGCGCCGCGCCGAACGTGGCGAAGACCCGATCAAGGAACACTTGCTGATCACTCGCTACCATCCAGAGCGTGTTGAAAAGGGCGAAATGCTGGGCGTTGAAGACGTCAAGGAAATCCTCTCGGTAACCCTGCTCGGCGTGATCCCGGAATCCCAGGCGGTGCTCAAGGCATCCAACCAGGGCGTCCCGGTGATTCTCGACGACCAGAGCGATGCCGGTCAGGCCTACAGCGATACCGTCGACCGTTTGCTGGGCAAAGAAAAAGCCCACCGTTTCCTCGATGTCGAGAAGAAGGGATTCTTCGAGCGCCTGTTTGGAGGTAGGTAATGAACCTTTTTGACTTCTTTCGTGCCAACAAAAAGCCAAGTACCGCCTCGGTAGCGAAAGAGCGTCTACAGATCATCGTGGCGCATGAGCGCGGCCAGCGCAGCACGCCGGATTACTTGCCAGCCTTGCAGAAGGAACTGGTCGACGTGATCCGCAAGTACGTCAACATCGGCAACGACGACGTACATGTTGCACTGGAAAGCCAGGGCAGTTGCTCGATTCTGGAACTCAACATCACCCTGCCTGATCGCTGAGTCGATCCGGCAGGTACGACGGCGGTTCAGGGCCATCCCCATGCGGGATGGCCCTGAACCGCCGTTGGCATTTGTTACGAGGCTGTTTTAATGCCGCTGTCCAACATCCGCATCATCCATCAGGACGCCGCCGTGCTGGTGGTCGACAAACCGACGTTGCTGCTCTCGGTGCCCGGTCGCGCCGACGACAACAAGGATTGCCTGATTACCCGCCTGCAGGAAAACGGCTACCCCGAAGCGCGCATCGTCCATCGCCTGGACTGGGAAACCTCCGGCATCATTTTGCTGGCGCGTGATGCCGATACGCATCGCGAACTGTCACGGCAGTTTCATGACCGCGAAACTGAAAAGGCCTACACCGCACTGGCCTGGGGTCAGCCGGAACTGGACAGTGGCAGCATCGATTTGCCCTTGCGTTACGACCCCCCGACCAAACCGCGCCATGTCGTCGACCACGAATTCGGCAAGCATGCGCTGACCTTCTGGCGTGTGCTGGAGCGTTGCGGCGACTGGTGCCGCGTTGAGCTGACACCGATCACCGGCCGCTCGCATCAGTTGCGCGTGCACATGCTGTCGATCGGGCATCCGCTGCTCGGTGATGGCCTCTACGCCCACGAGCAGGCGCTGGCGGCATGGCCACGCCTGTGCCTGCACGCGAGCATGCTCAGCTTCACCCATCCGCAAACCGGCGAACGCCTGCGTTTCGAGTGCCCTGCGCCGTTCTGACAAGCACCACCGAACCCATGTGGGAGCGAGCAGGCTCGCTCCCACATGGGTTCGGTGCAGATTCAATTCCCCGGCCGATGCGTTAAACTCCCGCCCACTGCTGTCTGGAGTTTCTTATGCGCGAAGAGTTGAACCAAGGCCTGATCGACTTTCTCAAGGCCTCCCCTACCCCGTTCCACGCCACCGCCAGTCTGGTGCAGCGTCTGGAGGCTGCCGGTTTCGTGCGCCTCGACGAGCGCGAGCCCTGGACCACCGAGCCGAACGGCCGCTATTACGTCACCCGTAACGACTCCTCGATCGTCGCGATCAAAATGGGCCGCACCTCGCCACTGCACGGCGGTATCCGCTTGGTTGGCGCGCACACCGACAGCCCGTGCCTGCGGGTCAAGCCGCAACCGGAACTGCAGCGTCAGGGCTTCTGGCAACTGGGTGTTGAAGTCTACGGCGGTGCCCTCCTGGCGCCGTGGTTCGACCGTGATCTATCGCTGGCCGGCCGCGTGACCTTCCGCCGCGACGGCAAAGTCGAAAGCCAGTTGATCGACTTCAAGGCGCCAATCGCGATCAT
Organism: Pseudomonas sp. P4_D7; assembly: GCF_056401755.1. NCBI lineage: Bacteria > Pseudomonadati > Pseudomonadota > Gammaproteobacteria > Pseudomonadales > Pseudomonadaceae > Pseudomonas > Pseudomonas sp. P4_D7. The sequence goes on from NZ_JBFUIR010000013.1 coordinate 7,657, forward strand.
TCCCAACCTGGCCATTCACCTCAACCGTGAAGCCAATCAGGGCTGGGCGATCAACGCGCAGACCGAACTGCCACCGATCCTCGCGCAATTCGCCGGTGACGAGCGCGTCGACTTCCGCGCCGTGCTCACCGATCAACTGGCCCGCGAACATGGCTTGAACGCCGACGTCGTGCTCGATTACGAGTTGAGTTTCTACGACACGCAAAGCGCTGCAGTGATCGGCCTCAACGGCGACTTCATAGCCGGCGCGCGCCTCGACAACCTGCTGTCGTGCTACGCCGGCCTGCAAGCCTTGCTGACCGCCGAAACCGACGAAACCTGCGTGCTGGTGTGCAACGACCACGAAGAAGTCGGTTCCTGCTCGGCCTGCGGCGCCGATGGCCCGATGCTCGAACAAACCCTGCGTCGTCTGCTGCCGGAAGGTGACGAGTTCGTCCGCACCATCCAGAAGTCCCTGCTGGTCTCGGCCGACAACGCCCACGGCGTGCACCCCAACTACGCGGAAAAGCACGATGCCAACCACGGCCCGAAACTCAACGCCGGCCCGGTGATCAAGGTCAACAGCAACCAGCGCTACGCCACCAACAGCGAAACCGCCGGGTTCTTCCGCCATCTGTGCATGGCCGAAGAAGTGCCGGTACAGAGCTTCGTGGTGCGCAGCGACATGGGTTGCGGCTCGACCATCGGCCCGATCACCGCCAGCCACCTCGGCGTGCGCACTGTCGACATCGGCCTGCCGACCTTCGCCATGCACTCGATCCGCGAACTGTGCGGCAGCCATGACCTGGCACATCTGGTCAAAGTACTCAGCGCGTTCTACGCCTGCCGCGAATTGCCCTAAAAGCTTAAAAGCTTCGCGAGCAGGTCGAATCGTCGCACCGTCGCTCCCACAGTTTGAAATGCATTCCAATGTGGGAGCGAGCCTGCTCGCGAAAGCGTCAGTTCAGGCAGCACAAATTTCATCTTGAAACCGGCTCAACTCTGATACACATCAGAACAGCTCAAGCAAAACCGACCTAGACTTACATCATTCATTTCGACAAGGCAGTCTCCATGATCTCGATGTCTTCGTTCCACGCCATGCTCATTCCCATCCTGTGCGGAATGATCCTGCTGGCGATCGGTTTCAACTTCCGTGACAAGAACGCCGGGGTATTTGCCATGTGGGTCGGCATGCTGACGATCCTCGCCACGGTGGTCTACAAGATACTCGCCAAACTCAACGAATAAATCCGCGCCCGGCTCGCATTGAATGGGTGGGCCTCGTACACTCCAGCGAATCCGCCCCTTGCGAGGTTGACCGCCTAGTGTTCGCTCGTCTTTTTGCTTTGCCCAGTCTGTTCCTTGTCTGCCTGATGACACTGCTGCCGATGGCGCCCGCCCACGCGGTCGGTCTGCCGGGCCTGCTCAACACCAACAAAGCTCAACCCGAAGCCCAAGAACCGCTCGGCCAGTCCCTCGACGAAGTCATCAAGTCGCTGGAAAACGACAAGCAACGCGCGCAACTGCTGACCGACCTGAAGAAGCTGCGCGACGCCACCAAAAAGGCCCAGGCCAGCCCCGAAGAAGGCGTACTCGGCCTGATCGGCGGGACCCTCGCCAACTTCGAAAAGCAATTCACCGGTGCCGACAGCCCGCTCAACCGCTGGGGCAACGAGTTCGACCTGGCCAAGGACGAACTGAGCGCGATGCTGCTACCGGCCAACGAGTGGCTGCCGATCATTTTCGGTTTCGCCATGATCCTGATGGTCTGGAGCCTGCTCGCCGCCGCGCTGATCTGGCTCAGTCACCGGGTACGCATGCGCTTCGGCCTCACCGAAGAACTGCCGCAACACCCCAAGGCTCTCGACATGCTGCGCTTCGCTTTACGCAAGCTCGGGCCGTGGCTGATCGCTTTGGTAATGACCGTCTACATGAGCTACGCGCTGCCGTCGTCACTGGGCAAAAGCCTGGCGATGGTGCTGGCCTATGCGCTGGTGGTCGGCACCTGTTTCTCGGCGATCTGCGTGATCGCGTTTTCCCTGCTCGACGGCCCGCACCGCCATCGTGCGCTGTACATCCTGCGTCATCAGGCGTTCCGGCCGCTGTGGCTGATCGGCAGCTTCGCCGCGTTCGGTGAAGCGTTGAACGATCCGCGCCTGATCGAAAGCCTCGGCGTGCATCTGGCCCACACCGCTGCAACCATCGCCAATGTCCTCGCGGCACTGTCGACCGGTCTGTTCATCCTGCGTTTCCGCCGGCCGATCGCACACTTGATTCGCAATCAGCCGCTGTCACGACGACTGACCCGCCGCGCCCTCAGCGATACCATCGAAATCCTCGGCACCTTTTGGTACGTGCCGGCGCTGGTGCTGGTCGGCATCTCGCTATTCGCCACCTTCGTCTCCGCCGGCGACACCAGCACCGCCTTGCGCCAGTCGCTGATCTGCACCGTGCTGCTGGTGTTGTGCATGGTGATCAACGGCCTCGTGCGCCGGCATTCCTTGAAACCGCAACGCGGGCCGAAACGTCACGCGCTGTATTCCGAGCGTCTGAAAAACTTCTTTTACACCCTCGCGCACCTGCTGGTCTGGCTGGTCTTTATCGAACTCGGCCTGCGCGTCTGGGGCCAGTCGCTGATCGGTTTTGCCGAAGGCGAAGGCCATGACATCAGCGTCAAACTGTTCAGCCTGATTGGCACACTGGTTTTCTCCTGGCTGATCTGGATCCTCGCCGACACGGCCGTGCACCACGCCCTCACCCGCTCGCGCAAAGGTCTGGCGAATGCGCGTGCGCAAACGATGATGCCGCTGATCCGCAACGTGCTGTTCGTGGCGATTTTCATCATTGCGCTGATCGTCGCGCTGGCCAACATGGGCATGAACGTCACGCCACTGCTGGCCGGTGCCGGTGTGATCGGTCTGGCCATCGGTTTCGGTGCGCAGTCGCTGGTCGCGGACCTGATCACCGGTCTGTTCATCATCATCGAAGACTCGCTGGCCATCGATGACTACGTCGACGTCGGCGGCCACCTCGGCACTGTCGAAGGCCTGACCATCCGCACCGTGCGCCTGCGCGATATCGACGGCATCGTCCACACCATCCCGTTCAGCGAAATCAAAAGCATCAAGAACTACTCGCGGGAATTTGGCTACGCAATCTTCCGCGTGGCGGTGCCGTACAACATGGAAATCGACGACGCGATCAAACTGATGCGCGAAGTCGGCCAGAAGATGCGCACCGATCCGCTGCAACGGCGCAACATCTGGTCGCCGCTGGAGATTCAGGGTGTCGAAAGTTTCGAGTCCGGCAGCGCGATCCTGCGCGCCCGGTTCAAGACCGCGCCGATCAAACAATGGGAAGTGTCTCGAGCCTTCAACCTGTCGCTCAAACGCCATCTCGATGAAGCCGGACTCGATCTGGCAACGCCGCGCATGAGCGTGCAAGTGATCACTGCCGGTGGCGGTCAGCCGAAGGAATAGCACTCAGGCGCGCGGTTGCAGTCACAGGCAGGGAAGCCCGACAACAATAATCAAGGAGAACCCGATGCAACTGACGCGCATTGCCCAAGCCGTTCTACTCAGCCTGTTCGCCAGCAACGCTGGCGCCGCGACGCTGGAAAGCACCCGCACAACGATCGCCGAACAAGCGCAAAAGCTCGAGCCCGAACTGCTGGAAACCCGCCGCGACATCCACGCCCACCCGGAACTCGGCAACACGGAAAAACGCACCGCCGAGCTGGTCGCCAATCAACTCAAAGCCCTGGGCCTGGACGTCAAAACCGGCGTCGCCCGCACCGGTGTAGTGGCCGTGCTCAAAGGCGCCCTGCCCGGCCCGACCGTGGCTCTGCGCGCCGACATGGACGCGCTGCCGGTCAAGGAAGTCGCCGACCTGCCGTTCGCCTCAAAAGCCAAAGGCACCTACCTCGACAAAGAAGTCGACGTCATGCATGCCTGCGGCCACGATGCGCACACCGCCATCCTGCTGAGCACGGCGAAAATTCTCACGGGCATGCGCGACACCCTGCCCGGCACCGTGGTGTTCTACTTCCAACCCGCCGAAGAAGGCCCCAGCGACTTCATCCCCGACGGCAATAACACCTGGGGCGCAAAAATGATGGTCGAGGAAGGCGTGATGAAATCACCAAAACCCGATGCGGTCTTCGGCCTGCACGTCTGGGCCGGCGTTCCCGCCGGCCAGATCGCCTTCCGCCCAGGCGCCACCCTGGCCAGCTCCGACGACCTGCGCATCAAAATCCTCGGCAAACAGACCCACGCCGGCCGCCCATGGGACGGCATCGACCCGATCACCGTCGGCGCGCAAACCATCGTCGGCCTGCAAACCGTGGTCAGCCGCCGCACCGATATCTCGTCTTATCCGTCAGTGGTCAGCATCGGCACCATCAACGGCGGGACGCGCTACAACATCATTCCCGAATCCGTCGACATGACCGGCACGATCCGCTCCTACGACTACGGCATCCGCCAGAAACTGCATGCCGACGTCCGCCAGACCGTGGAAAAAATCGCCGAAAGCGGCGGCGCCAAAGCCGACGTCACCATCATCGAAAAATACGACCCGACCATCAACAACCCGGCACTGACGGAAAAAATGCTGCCGACGTTGAAGTGGGCGGCCAAGGATGATGTGGTGAATGCACCGCTGGTGGGTGGCGCGGAAGACTTCTCGTTCTTTGCCAAGGAAGTGCCGGGACTTTTTGTGTTTCTCGGCGTGACGCCAAGAGACCAGGACATGAGCAAGGCAGCGCCGAATCACAATCCGGGGTTCTTTGTCGATGAGTCGGCGCTGGTGGTAGGCGTGAGAACATTGGCCTCGTTGGCGACGGATTATCTGTATGCCAATGCGGGGGCAGGCAAATAGGGATGAGGTGATTGTGGGGGCGCCTTCGCGAGCAAGCTCGCTCCCACATTTGGACCGTGTACAGCCTGTCATCGCTGGCAGGTCGAACCGTCGCACCGCAGCGCCCACAGTTTTAATTTGCGAACACCCATGCGGCAAAGCCGCCCCACTCGACACAATGAGCGCAAGCTCGAGTACCGCTTTTGATCTTGATCCACGGGCGACGTCGGAAGGCTGAGTGGAGGGATTGATCCGGGCGTGGGAGCGCAGCGACCGTTTGGCGCAGCCAAACACAGCGAGAGGAGGTGCAGCGAAGCAAACCGTAGACGCTGCGCCCGGATCGATCCCGCAGCGAAGGAACCCCGAGCCCCAGCGAGCGGGCCGCACGCAGGAGCAAGCGTTTTTTTGCTTACTTTTTTTAGGCGTTTGTAAAAAAAGTGAGTCGCCGTAAGGGCGAAACCCTAAGCCGCCGTTACCGCAGCAACGGATATGCCCCCAAAACGATCAAACAACATCAACCCCAACGTGAATCGCATCATGCCGCCAAAACTCCAGATCACAATCAATCAACCGCTCATGCTGATCGTAATTGACCCGAGCAATCCGCAACCCCGGACTCCCCACCGACACCCGCAAAGCCGCCGCCGCATCCACCGACAATGACGTAGGCACAATCTCAAAGCGCACCCGCCCATAGTGCAAATCGTAATGCCGCGCATACAACTCGGTGATCGACTGATTCAAATCAAACTCAAGAATCCCCGGAAAAAACTGCGGATTCAAATAATGCTCCACATACAACACCAACCGCCCATCAATCCGCCGCGACCGGCAAATCTGAATCACGCTCGACAACGCCGGCAACTGCAACCACGCACACACCGCAGCCGAAGCCGGCTGCAACCGCGCCGAAATCACCTCGGTCGACGGCACCCGCCCCTGCGCACTGACCATCGCGTGAAAGTGACTGCGCTGCATCAGGTTATAGGCCAGACGCGGCGGCGAGACGAACCAGCCACGGCGCTCCTCACGATAAATCTGCCCCTGCGCCTCCAGTTGCAGCAACGCCTCTCGCACAGTAATCCGCGTCGTACCGAACAACTCACTGAGTTTGCGCTCGGCCGGCAACTTGCTGCCCGCCGCCAGCAACCCGTGATCGAGCTGCTCTTGCAGCACCTGGCCAATCGCTGTCACCGCTTTTGTTGCCTCATCGCGCATCAACGTTACCTATCTGGACTAGACCAGCACTGTTTCGGGGCAAAACTGCACGGCGATCAAGCCGTTTCCTGATGTTGCAAGCCTAGGCAGTGCAGATGACCAAGAGATGACAAAACTACCGAACGGTCGTCTTCACGACTTGCAATACATCGGCCAAGTCCCTTGCTCTGCGGGCCTTTGGGCATGGTCTACGCTTATCTGGCGGCCGCCAATACCAGGCAAATAAAAGGCCTGACACAAGGCCGCCGACATCAAAGTGTCATCCAGCCCCCTTAAATTGGCTCAGGTATTGCTGACCTAGACCAACACACACCGCAATCGCAGCGTTGAACACGACCAAGGAGCTTCGGAATGAAACAGCTTTTCCTGGCAACACTGTTAGGCTCGACCATTGCAATGTGCACCTCCGCCATGGCGGCCGGCACCGATCTGAAAACCCTCGAAGCCGCTGCGAAAGCGGAAGGCGCCGTCAACAGCGTCGGCATGCCCGATGACTGGGCCAACTGGAAAGGCACCTGGGAAGACCTGGCCAAGACCTACGGCCTGAAGCACATCGACACCGACATGAGCTCGGCCCAGGAAATCGCCAAGTTTGCCGCCGAAAAAGACAACGCCACTGCTGACATCGGCGACGTCGGTGCGGCCTTCGGCCCGATCGCGGTCAAGCAAGGCGTGGTGCAACCGTACAAGCCAAGCACCTGGGATCAAGTCCCGGACTGGGCCAAGGACAAGGACGGCAACTGGGCGCTGGCCTACACCGGCACCATCGCCTTCATCGTCAACAAAAAGCTGCTGCACGGCTCCGAAGTGCCAACCAAATGGGCTGACCTCAAGGGCGGCAAATACAAGGTGTCCATCGGTGACGTGAGCACCGCCGCCCAAGCCGCCAACGGCGTTCTGGCTGCGGCACTGGCCAACGGTGGCGACGAGAAAAACATCAAGCCTGCGCTGCTGCTGTTCGCCGACATCGCCAAGCAAGGTCGCCTGTCGATGGCCAACCCAACCATCGCCACCATGGAAAAAGGCGAGATCGAAGTCGGCGTGGTCTGGGACTTCAACGGCCTGAGCTACAAAGCCAAAATGGCCAACCCGGATGACTATGTGGTGCTGATCCCATCCGACGGTTCGGTGATTTCCGGCTACACCACGATCATCAACAAGTACGCGAAAAACCCGAACGCCGCCAAGCTGACCCGCGAATACATCTTCAGCGACGCCGGCCAGACCAACCTCGCGCGCGGCAACGCCCGTCCGATCCGCGCCGAACACCTGCAACTGCCGGAAGACGTGAAGGCCAAACTGCTGCCGAACGAACAGTACAAAAAGGTCACCCCGATCAAAGACGCCGATGCGTGGGAAAAGACCTCCAAAGCCCTGCCACAGGCGTGGAACGAAGAAGTCATCGTAGAGATGAAATAAGCCTGTAGATCCCTCTTCGGGATCCGCTGGAGTTCCAAATGTGGGAGCGAGCTTGCTCGCGAATGCGGTTATTCATTCAGCATTGATGTTGGCTGACATGACGCCTTCGCGAGCAAGCTCGCTCCCACAAGGGATTGAGTTGATTTCGGAATATTTGAATTTCGCGGAGTTTTTGCCCCTATGAAGCACAACGTCATCCTTGTCGTGCTCGACGGTCTCAACTACGAGGTCGCACGTCACGCCATGGGGCATCTGCAGGCTTATGTTGGCGCAGGACGCGCCGCGCTCTATCAGTTGGAGTGCGAACTGCCGGCCCTGTCCCGACCGCTTTATGAATGCATCCTCACCGGCGTGCCGCCGATCGACAGCGGCATCGTCCACAACAACGTCGCGCGCCTGTCCAATCAGCGCAGCATTTATCACTACGCCCGCGATGCAGGTCTGAAAACGGCTGCGGCGGCGTATCACTGGGTCAGCGAGTTGTACAACCGTTCGCCGTTCGTGGCAGCACGCGACCGCCACACCGACAATCTGTCGCTGCCGATCCAGCACGGGCATTTCTACTGGAGCGATCACTATCCGGATTCGCACCTGTTCGCCGACGCGGAAAACCTGCGCCTGCGCCACGATCCGAATTTCCTGCTGATCCACCCGATGAACATCGACGACGCCGGGCACAAGCACGGCCTCGACAGCTCGCAATACCGCAACAGCGCCCGCTCGGCCGACATTATCCTCGCCGACTACTTGCAGAGTTGGCTCGACGCGGGCTATCAGGTATTGGTGACCGCCGATCACGGCATGAACAACGATCGCTCGCACAACGGCCTGTTGCCGGAAGAACGCCAGGTGCCGCTGTTTGTCCTCGGTGACGTGTTCAGCCTCGACGCTGGCGCCGCACCCAAGCAGACCGAAATCTGCGGCACCGTCTGCGAATTGCTCGGCGTGCCCCACGACAAACCTGTGTGCCGGGGGTTGCTCAAGTGAACTCGATGACTCGCGGCAAATGGCTGGCGGCGCTGTGCCTGGTGCCCTTCGCGCTGTTCTTTATCGTCTTTGAAATCGCCCCGCTGGTCTGGGTGATGATCAACAGCTTGCAATCGGAAGAGTTCGGCTGGGGTTTGGCCAACTTCAGCAAGATCTTCAGCTCGAAGTTCTATTTGCAAGCGATCCAGTACAGCCTCGAAATCAGTTTCTGGTCGAGCGTGTTCGGTATCGTCATCGCCGTTCTCGGTGCCTACTCCCTGCGTCGGGTCGATTCGAAATTGCGCAACTTCGTGAATGCCTTCGCCAACATGACCAGCAACTTCGCCGGTGTGCCTTTGGCGTTCGCGTTCATCATCCTGCTCGGTTTCAACGGCAGCATCACCATCATGTTGAAGCAGTCGGGGATCATTCAGGACTTCAACCTGTACTCGAAAACCGGCCTGATCATCCTCTATACCTACTTCCAGATTCCCCTCGGCGTGCTGCTGCTCTACCCAGCCTTTGACGCCTTGCGTGAAGACTGGCGCGAGTCCGCTGCGCTGCTTGGCGCCAACGGCTGGCAGTTCTGGCGGCACATCGGTTTGCCCGTGCTGACCCCGGCGTTGCTCGGTACGTTCGTGATCCTGCTGGCTAACGCCCTAGGCGCCTACGCTACGGTGTACGCGCTGACGACGGGCAACTTCAACGTGCTGCCGATCCGTATTGCAGCGATGGTCTCCGGCGATATTTCCCTCGACCCGAATCTGGCCAGCGCTCTGGCCGTGGTGCTGGTGGCGCTGATGACCATCGTCACTGTCGTGCATCAACTGCTGTTGAAGAGGAGCTACCATGTCTCGCGCTGAATCCGGCCCGGCCGGCCTCTACCACCGCGTCGTGGTTTATCTGTTGTTCGCCATCCTCTTGCTGCCACTCGTGGGCACGCTGGTTTATTCGATCGCCAGCAGTTGGTCAGCGACCATCCTGCCCAGCGGTTTCACCTTCAAGTGGTACATCCAGTTGTGGAGCGATCCACGCTTCCTTCACGCCTTCGGTCAATCGTTGCTGGTCTGCGTCGGCGCACTGGTGCTTTCAGTGGTGCTGATCCTGCCGCTGCTGTTCGTGGTGCATTACCACTTCCCGAAACTCGATGCGCTGATGAACATCCTCATCCTGCTGCCCTTCGCGGTGCCGCCGGTGGTGTCGTCGGTGGGACTGTTGCAACTCTACGGCTCCGGGCCGATGGCCATGGTCGGCACGCCGTGGATCCTGATTGGCTGCTACTTCACCGTGGCACTGCCGTTCATGTACCGGGCGATCACCAACAACCTGCAAGCGATCAACCTGCGCGACCTGATGGACGCCGCACAACTGCTCGGCGCCAGCACCTTTCAAGCGGCGTTTCTGGTGGTACTGCCGAACCTGCGCAAAGGCCTGATGGTCGCGTTGCTGCTGTCGTTCTCGTTCCTGTTCGGTGAGTTCGTGTTTGCCAACATTCTGGTCGGCACGCGCTACGAAACCCTGCAGGTGTACCTGAACAACATGCGCAACAGCAGCGGCCACTTCACCAGTGCGCTGGTTATCTCGTATTTCTTTTTCGTGCTGGTCCTGACCTGGATCGCCAACATCTTGAACAAGGACAAAAGCGAATGAGCTATGTCAGCGTCCAACACCTGCAGAAAAACTACGCTGGCACGACCGTGTTCAGCGACATCAATTGCGAGATCAACAAGGGCGAGTTCGTCACCCTGCTCGGCCCGTCCGGTTGCGGCAAGTCCACCCTGCTACGTTGCATCGCCGGACTGACGCCAGTCGATGGCGGCAAGATCCTGCTCGATGGTGTCGATATCGTGCCGTTGAGTCCGCAGAAACGCGGGATCGGCATGGTGTTCCAGAGCTACGCGCTGTTCCCCAACATGACCGTCGAGCAGAACGTTGCCTTCGGTTTGCGCATGCAAAAGGTCAATGCCGACGACAGCCATAAACGCGTTTCCGAGGTGTTGAAACTGGTTGAACTGAACGACTTCGCCAGCCGCTATCCGCATCAACTGTCCGGTGGCCAATGCCAGCGCGTGGCCCTCGCCCGCTCGCTAGTCACACGTCCGCGTTTGTTGCTGCTGGACGAGCCGCTGTCGGCGCTCGATGCGCGGATTCGTAAACACTTGCGTGAACAGATCCGGCAGATTCAACGCGAACTCGGCCTGACGACGATTTTCGTCACCCATGATCAGGAAGAAGCGCTGACCATGTCTGACCGGATTTTCCTGATGAATCAGGGAAAAATCGTCCAGAGCGGCGATGCCGAAACCCTCTACACCGCACCGGTCGATGTGTTCGCCGCCGGCTTCATCGGCAACTACAACCTGCTTGATGCCGACGATGCATCAAAGCTGTTGCAGCGCCCGATCAACCACCGCATCGCCATTCGCCCGGAAGCCATCGAACTGAGCCTTGACGGCGAACTCGACGCGCAGATTCGCAGCCACAGCCTGCTCGGCAATGTCATCCGCTACCGGATCGAAGCGCGCGGTGTCGAACTGGTGGTGGATGTGCTCAACCGCTCGGCGGCCGATCTGCATCCCGACGGTCAGCGACTGGCACTTTCCATCGATCCAACGGCCCTGTGTGAGGTAGCCTGATGACTTTGCTGACGTTGAAGAGAGAACTGCACTGATGGCCCTGGCAATTTTTGATCTGGACGAAACGTTGATCCACGGCGACTGCGCCACCCTCTGGAGCGAGCAGATGGGGCGCCTGGGCTGGGTCGATCCCGAATCGTTCATGCGCAAGAACAACGAGCTGATGGACGCCTACAGCCATGGCAAATTGCGCATGGAAGAGTACATGGAGTTCAGCCTTGAACCGCTCATCGGGCGCACGCCGGAAGAAGTCGAGCACTTGGTCGGGCCATGGGTTGAAGACTTTATCGAACCGATCATCTTCAGCGACGCGACCAAGACCATCGCCGCCCACCGCAAGGCAGGCGACCGGATTCTGGTGATCTCGGCGTCGGGCACGCATCTGGTCAAACCGATTGCCGATCGACTGGGCATCGATGAAATTCTGGGGATCGAACTGGAAGTCGCCCATGGCGTTTACAGCGGCCATACCGTCGGCACCCTGACCTACCGCGAAGGCAAGATCACACGCTTGCTGGAATGGCTGGATGCCGAGGAAGAAAATCTGGAAGGTGCGAGTTTCTATTCCGACTCGCGCAATGATCTGCCGCTGTTGCTGAAGGTGGATTTCCCACACGTGGTCAATCCGGACCCAGTGCTGCTGGAACACGCCGAAAAGGCCAACTGGCCAATCCACCTCTGGAAATGACAAAGATTTAATCTGCAATTGCAGGCTGACATTCCGAACCCGAGTTCGACACCATGTGTCAGGTYGATGTACCTCGACAGAACAACTCAGTCAGTCCCCTCTCCCTTTGGGAGAGGGTTAGGGTGAGGGGCTTTTTGCCTTGGTCTCAGCTCAGACTTTCGTCAATCACCAACACCAGTTTGCCAGCCACCTTGTTGCTCGCCAGCTCCGTAAACGCCGCCTCGGCATCCWTCACCGCAAACGCCTTGGCCAACTGCGGACTCAACCGCCCTTCCGCAAACAACGGCCACACCTGCTGACCCAGATCACTCAACAGATCCGCCTTGAACTGATCGTCACGACTGCGCAACGTCGAGCCCAGCAGTTGCACACGCTTGGCCAAGACCTGCGCCAGATCCAGTTTGGCCTCACGGCCGCCCATCAAACCGATCAACACCCAGCGCCCATCGAGCGCCATCAGCTTCAGGTTCAGCGCCGAATAATTACCGCCGACCGGATCGAGAATCACATTGAACGGCCCGAAATCACGCAGGCTCTCCAGATCATCGGTGCGCACCACCCCGCCCTGCGCGCCGAGTGCTTCGCAGTAAGCCAGACGCTCGGCCGAACCGACGCTGACCCAGCACAGATTGCCGAACGCCTTGCACAACTGAATGGCGGCTGAACCGATTCCACTTGCGCCGGCATGCAGGAGAACTTTCTCACCTGGTTTGAGCGCCGCAAGTTGAAACACATTCAGCCAGACTGTTGCATAAACCTCAGGCAATGCGGCGGCCTCGATCAGCGAGACGCCTTCGGGAACCGGCAGCACGTGCCGCCCGTCGACGACCACCTCTTCGGCCATCCCGCCCCCGGCCAACAAGGCGCAAACCCGATCACCGACCTGCCACGCACTCCCCGCGCCGACCTCGCTGATCACCCCGGAGCACTCAAGACCGAGCACTTGGCTGGCACCTGGTGGGGGCGGATAAAGCCCTGCTTTCTGTAATAAATCGGCGCGATTGAGGCCCGCTGCCGCCACTCGGATGCGGACTTGTCCTACATCGCACGTAGGACTCGGCTCTTCAACCCATGCCACTTGACCGTCAACGCCTTGCAATGCCTTCACAGTGCCTCCATAGTGAGTCTGGACTGAGCCCGAAGCTGTAGCGCCGGGCTTTTTGCATTATGCGACCGGCTCTCGTAGAACCGGCGACTTCAAAGACGGCCTAATATGCGTTATCAATTGTCCCCGCGTCGAATCAGCATGAAGCATTTGCTCCCCAGCACCGCCCTCGCTCTTTTCATCGGTATCGGTTTGTTGCCGGTGTCGGGCACTACATTCGCAGCCAACAGCTGGGACAAGTTGCAGCCTGATCGCGATGAAGTCATCGCCAGCCTGAACGTCGTCGAGTTGCTCAAGCGTCACCACTACAGCAAGCCGCCGCTCGACGATGCGCGCTCGGTGATCATCTACGACAGCTACCTCAAGCTGCTGGATCCGTCGCGCAGCTACTTCATGGCCAGCGACATCACCGAATTCGACAAGTGGAAGACCCAGTTCGACGACTTCCTCAAAAGCGGCGACCTCAACGCCGGGTTCACCATCTACAAGCGCTATCTGGACCGCGTCAAGGCGCGTCTGGACTTCGCCCTTGCCGAGCTGAACAAAGGCGTCGACAAGATGGACTTCACCACCAAGGAGACCTTGCTGATCGATCGCAAGGACGCACCTTGGCTCAAATCCACCGCTGAACTCGACGACCTGTGGCGCAAACGCGTCAAGGACGAAGTGCTGCGGATGAAGATCGCCGGCAAAGAGCCGAAGCAGATCCAGGAAACCCTGACCAAGCGCTACAAGAACCAGTTGGCGCGCCTGGACCAGACCCGTCCGGAAGACATCTTCCAGGCGTACATCAACACCTTCGCCATGTCGTACGATCCGCACACCAACTATCTGTCGCCGGATAACGCGGAAAACTTCGACATCAACATGAGCCTGTCCCTCGAGGGCATCGGGGCCGTGTTGCAAAGCGACAACGACCAGGTGAAAGTCGTGCGTCTGGTGCCGGCAGGCCCGGCTGACAAGACCAAACAGGTTGCCCCGGCCGACAAGATCATCGGTGTTGCCCAAGGCAACAAAGAGATGGTCGACGTGGTCGGCTGGCGTCTGGACGAAGTGGTCAAACTGATCCGTGGTCCGAAAGGCACCGTGGTGCGTCTGGAAGTGATTCCGGCGAGCAATGCGCCGAACGACCAGACCACCAAGATCGTGCCGATCACCCGGGAAGCGGTGAAGCTTGAAGACCAGGCCGTGAAGAAGTCCGTGCTCAACCTGAAACAGGACGGCAAGGACTACAAACTCGGCGTGATCGAGATTCCAGCCTTCTACCTCGACTTCAAGGCGTTCCGCGCTGGTGATCCGGACTACAAGAGCACCACTCGCGACGTCAAGAAACTGCTGACCGAACTGCAGAAAGACAAAGTCGACGGCGTGGTCATCGACCTGCGCAACAACGGCGGCGGTTCCCTGCAGGAAGCCACCGAGCTGACCAGTCTGTTTATCGACAAGGGTCCGACCGTCCTCGTGCGTAATGCCGATGGCCGTGTCGACGTACTCGAAGATGAAAACCCGGGCGCGTTCTACAAAGGCCCAATGGCGTTGCTGGTCAACCGCTTGTCCGCCTCGGCTTCGGAGATCTTCGCCGGCGCCATGCAGGACTACCACCGCGCGCTGATCATCGGTGGCCAGACCTTCGGTAAAGGCACCGTGCAGACCATTCAGCCGCTGAACCATGGCGAACTGAAGCTGACTCTGGCCAAGTTCTACCGGGTTTCCGGTCAGAGCACCCAGCATCAGGGCGTGTTGCCGGACATCGACTACCCGTCGCTGATCGACACCAAGGAAATCGGCGAGAGCGCACTGCCGGAAGCCATGCCGTGGGACACCATCCGCGCAGCGATCAAACCGGCGGCCGATCCGTTCAAGCCGTTCCTGGCGCAGCTCAAGTCCGAGCATGACACGCGCACCGCCAAGGATGCCGAGTTCGTGTTCATCCGTGACAAGCTCGCCCTGGCGCAGAAACTGATGGAAGAAAAAACCGTCAGCCTCAACGAAGCCGAGCGCCGTGCCCAGCACGCCGATATCGACGCCAAACAGCTGACGATGGAAAACATCCGTCGCAAGGCCAAAGGCGAAGAGCCGCTCAAAGAGTTGAAGAAGGAAGACGAAGACGCCCTTGCGGCCGCTGACCCGGACAAGGTCAAACCGGAAGACGATGCCTACCTGAGCGAAACCGGGCGCGTGCTGCTGGATTACCTGAAGCTGAGCAATCAGGTGGCCAAGAAGTAAGGTGATGGCAATTTAGTGCTGACGATCCCCGGATCGTCATCAAACAGTCATCATTCTGTCGTGCAATAAAGGACTGGGAGCCATTCTCTTCATCGAGAACGCTCCCAGTCCTTTTTTTATCGCCAGAGATTGCCATGACCACGACCGAACAGCTGAGTGCCTTGAGCTCGATCCTGACTCAAAGCGGTTTACACAGCCTGTTCCAACCGATCATTTGTCTCTCGGAACGGCGCATTCTCGGCTACGAAGCGCTCACGCGCGGCCCTTCCAACAGCCCTCTTCACTCGCCGATCGCGCTGTTCGCCGTGGCCCGTCAGGCCGGGCGTTTGAGCGAGCTGGAAATCGCCTGCCGCCAAAGCGCTTGCCGTCGCTTCAACGAGCAACAACTGCCGGGCAAACTGTTCCTCAACGTCTCGCCGGAATCCTTGCTTGAAGCCGCCCACCAACCGGGGCGCACATTGCAGTTGCTGCAGGATTTCGGCATTCCGCCCAGTCAGGTGGTCATCGAACTGACCGAACAGACGCCCATCGACGATTTCCAGTTGCTGCAAACCGCCTTGCATCACTACCGAGCCATGGGTTTTTCCATTGCACTGGATGATCTCGGTGCCGGCTATTCAAGCTTGCGTCTGTGGTCGGAATTGCGCCCGGACTACGTGAAGATCGATAGACACTTCATCGATGGCATTCATCAGGACGCATTGAAGCGTGAGTTCGTCGGCTCGATTCTGCAAATCGCCAAAGCCTCTCGCGCGCTAGTCATCGCCGAAGGCATCGAGCTGCCGGAAGAGCTCGCGGTGCTGACGGAAATGGGTGTCGATCTGGTGCAGGGTTACTTGCTCGGACGTCCTCAGGAACATCCGCCCCGCGACGCCCGCGCCTTGATGCCCAAACACGACAGCAGCAGCGTTGCGCTGAACGACGAAGGCAGCGACCTCAGCGCCCTGCTCAACGACCAACCGGCCGTGCACCGCGACACACCCACCGCCAACGTGCTGGAGGCCTTCCGCCGCCAGGCCAACCTCAACTCACTGGCGGTACTCGACGAACAAGGCCAACCCTGCGGCATCGTCCACCGCCACTCGTTGTCGGATGCCCTGCTCAAACCGTTCGCCACCGACCTGTTCGCGCGTAAACCGATCAGCCGCCTGATGAACGACGATTTCCTCGCCGTGGAAATGAGCCAGTCACTGCAACAGGTCAGCCGCCTGATCACTAGCCGCGCGCGGCAACGCATCGAAGAAGACTTCATCATTACTCTTAACGGCGGCTACCTGGGTCTTGGCCGGGTGATCGACGTACTCAAACTGATCACCGAACTGAAGATCCAACAGGCGCGTTACGCTAACCCGCTAACCTTGCTGCCGGGTAATGTGCCGATTCAACAATGCCTGACTCGCCTGTTACAGCAGGGTCGCGAGTCGGTCATCTGCTACGTCGACATCGACAGTTTCAAACCCTTCAATGACATTTATGGCTACGGGCGCGGCGATGAAGTCCTGCTGTGTCTGGCGCAATGCCTCAACGAGCGCGTCGACCCGAGCCGCGACTTCGTGGGCCATATTGGCGGCGACGACTTCCTGCTCGTCCTCGGCCCGGAAGACTGGCGCAAACGTGTCAATCAACTGCTTGATGACTTCCAGAGCCAGTGCCGACGCTTCTATCGCCCTGAACACCTTGAAGCTGGCTGCTTCATCGCACCGAATCGCCAAGGGGTGCGGCAGGAGTTTCCGCTGTTGTCGCTATCCATCGGTGTGGTGCACCTACACCCCGAAGCCTGCGCACAACTCGATGCCAGTCAACTCGCGGAAATGGCTTCCCAGGCGAAGCATCATGCGAAGAATATTCCGGGGTACAGCGTGCATGTGATTGACAGTCTTGCCGCGCCCGACCTGCGCCAATCGCAGCTAATTGGCCAATGTTGACTCCTGAAAGCTGTCAAACCCTCAGGCCGCGCGAAGAGGCAGCTCAATCAAATTTGTTTACTGGGTCAACCTTTAGATTTTCGATTTGATACCTCAATAAACAACTCAACAAAACCTGCATAAACTGCCGTTGATCCTCTACATCATCATCGAAATAGGTGGTGATTTTCGTGAATACCGCATCAAAGTCATCATCGACGTCCAAATAGTGTTTCAACGTTTCAACACACCACTCGCGCTCTTCAACGCTATAAGAGAGAAACTCAGGTTTCATAAGAATATCGAATAGCTCGGCAAGCTCCTTCTTATCATTCACGTTCTTTGAAACAATGATTTTTTCACGAGCGTCGTCGTCAGTATTTTCTATATCAAATAGAAACAGCAGACCACGCAAAACAAAATACTCAGGTTTACGTTTCATTCCATAAAATCCGTATAAGAGGTTATCGGCTTGCCGGCTCTATCAAGAATTACTACCGCATGTGTTTGCTGTCCGTAAATGACTCCCCCCCTCTTGTATCCTTCACCTACAATTTTGCCCATATTCATTGGCTCCTTCGACGCGATTTGTCCGTTCCGCCTAAAAATAAGCTGGGCACGATGTATGGCGTTCAGTTGGTCTCGATTACTAAAAAAGTGAGTGGCTGCACTGGGAATTTTTGGCTGCCCTGCTCGCCTTCCGTTGGTGTAAAGCTCTATGACTCCGGTCGATGGATTTCTTCCCGTCACTGAACGTTCTTGCTGAGAGGCCAATGTGGTTTGTTTGCCATGTTTTTCTACGAAGTGTGCGCCTGGTGTGGCTTTCTCCATTTCATCCAAACGCCTAAAAGCATTTGCCTCCGCCAAGTCATCAATCCTCGCTCTACGCTCCTGCGCCGTCATCTTCGGTAGCGCGGGCTCACCCTCGTCAACCTTAGCCCCACCAATACCGCCGGGCACCTCGCAACCCGGCTTATTCGGCGGCGGGCAGTTCGACGTCAACCCCAACGGATCCACCCACCCCGTCGGATTCGGCACGTACTGGTACTGATTCAACCCACCCGCCAACTTGATCGGATCCGGCGTCAGATACCGCCCCAGCCGGGGGTCGTAATACCGATGCCGGTTGTAATGCAGCCCGCTTTCCCCGTCGAAGTACTGCCCCTGAAAGCGCAGCGGCTGGTTCAGGTAGTCCTCGCCGGCCAGTGTCAGCGTGGCGACTTTGCCGTAGGCGTCGTATTGCGCGGACCAAACGATGTCGCCGCTGTAGTCGGTGAGTTCCTGCGGGGTGCCGAGGTGGTCGAGTTGGTAGTAGAAGGGACAGGCTTTTTTCGGGCCTTTGCCGTCGAGCAGCGCCAGCGGGCGGAAGGTGCCGGGTTCGTAGACGTAGCTGCGGTATTCGTGTTCGCTGCTTTCGGCGACGAGGTGATCGCCTTGCCAGAAGAATTCGGTGGTCTCGCCGTTGACGGTTTTGCAGATGCGTCGGCCGAAGGCGTCGTATTGGTAACTGGCAGTCTGGCCGTCGGGGCGGGTCAGGCCGATCAGGCGGTGCTGGCAGTCGTAGCGGTATTCAGTGACGAGTGTCTGCGCGCGGCCGCGACGTTCGCGGATCAGGTTGCCGAAGGCGTCGTAGTCGTAATGACGATCGCCTTGCATCAGCAAGCGATTGCCCTGGATCTGGCTGGGGCCGGGGCGGTCCTGCATCAGCAGGTTGCCGGCCGGGTCGTGGGCGAAGGATTCCGGCAGTTCGTCGCGCGAGTGTCGTACGCGGATCAGCCGGTCGAGGGCGTCGTAGCCGTAGGTGCGCTGGCCGTGGCGGCTGTCGGCGATGTGCGCGAGATTGCCGTTGGCGCTGTAGGCATAATCGCGGCGGTACAACGCATCGCGCTGATGGCCTACGGCGTGGGCGAGTAATCGTCCYTGATCGTCGTAGGAATATTCGCTGAGCAGCAGACCTTGTTGGCGTTGCAGTTCGCGACCGGACTGGTAGACATGGCGGGTCAGCGGCGTGCCGTTGAGGTCAATCCCGTTCAGCGCGCCGCCCTTGGCGTGGCGGTAGTCGAGCACGCTGTTGTCCGGCAGACGCATGCGTTTGAGCTGGCCGCAGGCGTCGTAGCGGTAACGCAGGGTGCCCCAGCCCTGATGCTCGGTGATCAGCCGGTCCTGACGGTCGTACTCGAAGGCCAAAGGATGTTGCTGGCCGTCATCGACCCCAATCAAACGACCGAGGCGGTCGTATTGGTAAGTGATCTTGATGCCGTCGGGCAGGGTTTTGACCAGCAGACGCCCGGCAGCATCGCGCTCATAAGCGGTGAGCAAACAAGAGCCATCATCACCGAACTCGGTCTTTTCCAGCAGATGCCCGTTGAGGTCATAGGCGTACGCGGCACGCCGACCATCAAAACCGCTTTCCTGACGAATCAGCCCGGTCGGCGTGTAATCCAGCCGATACTTTTCCCCGGACTCGTTTTCAATCTCGGTGAGCAGCAGTTGCGCATGGTCATAGCGGTATTGCACCCGCGTGCCGTCGGGGTTGATCCGCCGCGAAACCAGGTGCAGATCGTCGTCGTATTCGTAGCGGGTGATGCGCCCGAGCTCATCGCGCTCGGCGGTGACCTGACCGTAGGCGCCGTAGCTGTAAGCGCGGGTGCTGCCGCCAGGAAATGTCGTCTGAATCAGTCGGCCAACGGCATCCCAATGTTGCCGGGTGACCGCACCGTGTTCGTCCGCAGTCGTGGTCCGCCGCCCCAGTGCATCGTAGGAAAAGCGCCGCACGCTACCTTCGGGCAGGGTTTCCTCGGTCAACTGGCCAAGGCTGTTCCAGACCAAACGATGCCGGCTGCTGTCCGGATAACGGATCGACAGCAACTGCCCCCGGGTGTCGTAGTAGTAATGGGTGACCTGACCGTCGGGGTCGACCGCTTCGGTGACATCGCCCTCGGCATTGCGCCGGTAGATCCACACCGCCTCGCCGCGTGAACGCCGGTACAGGAAACCGTTGCGATACTCGTAGGACGTGGGCGCCTCATCCGGTGGAATCAGCGCGATCAGCCGTCCGACTTCGTCGTAGCGGTATTCGGTGACAGCGCCTAACGCATCCTGCTCGGCGATCAGCCGCCCCGAGGCGTCATAGGCCTTGAGCTGCTCGCCACCATCCGCCGAGACTTGACGCACCAGCCGCGCACGCTCGTCGTGGACGTAGGTCTCTTCGGTGCCATCGACGTAATGCACCGCGACACTGCCGTCATCGTTCCAGACGTAGCGCGTGTCCATCTGCGAGAACGATGCCCAATGCCTGACACAGCGAGAAGCCTTGCCCGACCGCTCCCACTCCCAGAAGAAGCTCGCGCCGCCGGCCAGTTGCCGCTGCAGGATCACGTGAGCGTCGTCGTAGTCGTAACGCTCGCTTTCACCGACGGCGTTGCTCGCTTCGATCAGATGCCGGTACGCGTCGTAGCGGTAACTGACCAGCGCCTGTTCGGTACTCCAGGCACCCTCGCGAAACACCTGATAATCAACACCCAGCAACTGCGCCTGCTCATAGCGCAACAGCAGTGAGCGCCCGGCGCCATTGTCCAGGCGCTGCACCCGGTCAGAGCGATCGCGTTGCACCGTCAGACGATTGCCATAGGCATCGCTGATCGCCGTCAGCCGTCCTGCACGAAAGTGATAAAAGCGCGCCGTGTCGCCGGCCAGCGCCAGGATCAGTTCCTCCGGTTCATCGCCAAGGAAAATCGCCGCCCGCGACAGGCTGTTGTGAATTGCCGGTCGTTCAACGCTCGGCAACGGAAAACGGGTGCGGCGGTTTTCGTGGTCGACCCAGACCACAAATTCGCCTTCAAACGCCAGCCGATGCGCCAGCGAATGACTCCAGCCAAAGCCCAACCCAACATCGATTTCGGCGGCGCTGGAGCGATACAAGCGCGTGAACTCAAACGGCAACACGCCATCGAGCAGCGCATCGTTCAGGGTCAGCAGTTCTTCGCCAGTAACCATCGACACCGGACAACCGTTGGTGCAGGTGCGCGGCACGCAATCGGCGCTGTCGCCGTTGGGGTTTTTCGCCTGGTCCGGTGAGTCGTCGTGATGCTCGTCTTTCTTCAACAAGGTGTTGCGCTGCGCATTCCAGCGCAATTGCATCCGGCCTTTTTTCACCCCGGCGGCGATGCCACGGGCGGCAACGGTTTTGTATTGATCGACGTATTTGATGAACCCTTCGACGATGCCAAACATCGCCTTCACCAAACGCTTTACCGCCGACAGCAATTGCACGGCGCGGTCCGCCAGACGCAGCGTCAGATAAGCGATGCCTGCGCCACCACTGACGAACGTCAAGACGACGCTGATCAGCACATCGATGAGCAACTGCACCATCATCATCGACGCCGCTTCAGCAGTTTTGCCGCCGATTTCACTGGGTGGCAGCATCTCCAGCCAAAGGCTGGCAGTGCGCAGCAATAGACACAGCGCCGCCTCGTCACTGATCAGCAGTTGCAGCTTCTCCATGACCTCGGGCGCGGTTTTCGCCAGCTCGATCAGATCCGCCGCACCACTGCCCAAGCGCTCAGCAAACTGACCGGGATCCTTGAGAATGTCCGAGAGCAAGCCAATGCTGTCCCACACGCCCTCGATCGCCGCCCAACTCCCGGCCAGCATGCCGTTGCCCGCCGCCGTCGCCACCGACTGCGACCACTGTGGCTTGAAACCCTGCCATTCACTGCGCAGCCAGCCATCCAGCTCAGCAGTCAGGCCGTCATAGGCTTTGAACAGGTCCTCGACCTGACCCGAAGTGACAGCGCTGTGCACCTGCACCCGGTAGAATTTGCCAGGTATTCCTTTGAATGAGCCCTTGCCTTGCGCATCAAGGGTGATGGGGGTGGTTTCGCCACTGTCCATGGCGATCACATCGACCACGATATTGCCCAGCGGAATGTCGTAGACCGACTCGAATTTGCTTTCGATCAGCATCGGGCCACTCTTCGGGCACTGGACGACACCGGAGAAAAACGCGTTGTCGGTGCTGCTGACGGCAGTGCTATCGGAGCCGAAGCGAATGATCCGCTCCATGCCCACCAGTGACGGCAGATCCGCCGCGTGGCTGACCTCGTCCGCCGCGCGACTGGCCCAATGCTTGAGCTGTTCGCGGTAAACGCTGAGGGTGTCGGGAAAGCTGTCGAGTGCTTGCTCGATGCGGGTGACGGCGTCCATCAACGCACGCGGGTGGGCGAAGTGGGCTGGATAAGCGGATCAAACATGGGCGTTCCCTCGCGCAAAAAAATTAGGCGCGGGAACTGTGCGGGGGATCAATCGGGAAAGAAGTCAGGCAAGTAGGCGATGACTGTAGGACTTGTCTGTAAAAAACAACTCACAGATAAACAACCGCGCAAAAACGCAAACGCGGCGTGAGGAAAACCTCACGCCGCGTTTGTTCGGGCAGACATAAATGGATTTACAGTGTTGAGTCGCGAGTACTCAGCTCTTTCAATTTGAGCTCCGCCAACGGGTGCCCGGCTTTGGCCGCCATGCCCCACCAGCGTGCGGCTTCGGCAGGATCCGGCGGTTTGCTCGGCGTTCCGGCCAAACTGATCACGCCGACCTGATAAGCCGCTTTGCCATCACCCGCGAGCGCGGCCAGCCGCAACAGGCGCACTCCTTCTTCACGTGCACCCAGGCCGACACCACGAAAGGTCAGGATGTGCCCGTAGAAGCTTTGTGCACCGACATAGCCAAGGTTAGCCATGCGCGCAAACTGACCTTCGAGCCAGCGCCAACCTCGCGGTTGGCGGACAAACCACGACCAGTGAAACAGCCTGCGCGCCAGCCAGTAACTGGCCCGCGCCTTGAGTCGTAAAAACACTCAGGCCTCTGCCGATTCCGGGTACTCGTACTCGAAGACCCTGACCACTTCCGAGGCATGCCAGGAAGCCGCGGCAACGCCGTCGGATGGCCCGGAAAAACGCCCCAGACGTTCAACGCATTCAAAGAAACCCGTGCGCGGCAGGCGACTCGCGCCCTGGCTGATCACCAGCGAACTGCGCAACGGTTGTTCGGCCTTGGCATCCAGCGCGGCCAGATGTTCAAGCGCGGCCGTCAGGGTTTGCATGGCCGGCGTCGGCAATTGCAACCGCTCGAGCAAGGCCCGATAAGTCAGCAGATGGCGCTGGCGACGCGCCTGATCAAGTTCCCCGAGCAATCCGTCCCAATGTTGACGGCTGATGCGTACGCTCACGATTCATCCCTCCACCCTGGCACCGTCAATTCCCAGGCCAGGCTGCGGCGAATCGCGGCGTCGGGCTGACGCTCGCCACTTTCGATCATGGCCAGATAAGACGGGCTGATGCCTACCGTGCGGGCCAGCGCCTCAATGGCGATGCCCTTCCCTTCGCGCAAACTGCGTAGTTGATCCAGACCTGGAAGAATCGCGTCTGGTGAGGCCGCGAGCGGCGTGGCTGCCGGACGCGACGGTGTTTCGTTGATGCCTGCTGCTTTTAGTAGAGCCTGATACTGAGCCCACGGCAGAACCGCGTATTCGGGTTCGCCATCGCGTGCAATTATCTGAATATCCATGACTACCCCGTAGGACAACAACACTTAGCGAGTCGGCACTTTTCCCTAGAAGTGTAATCCTAACAGCGGCCAAGGTCGCGGGGGGTATCTATCTGTAGGTGGGTGCTGAGAATCAGGTTTTTTTCGGCCCCTGCAGTTGCAGTTGCTCGGGGGTATCCGGCAGGCGTTCGACGACTGCCAGTTTTTCCGGTTGCTGACGGTTGCGCCACAGGCGAAACGCATTGAGTTCATCGTCGAGGGTTTTCATCAGCCAGGCGAGGACGGCGATGTCGTCGAGCATGCCAAACACGGGAATGAAATCCGGAATCGCGTCCACCGGGCTGAGGAAGTACATCAAACCCGCCACCACCGACACCAGGGCTTTGCCACTGATAGCGCGGTACTCGCCGCGCCAGTAGGCCAGGCACAATGCCTGAAGCAAGCGTAAATCGTCCTTGAGTTTACCGAGACGATTGCCTTGCGCGGCGCCTTTGCTGGCAACCGCAAACAGTAAGGTCGGTAAACGGCCACGCGCCAGCAGACGGCCGGCCAAGGGCAGGAATCGAGCGAAATTCCACGGAGCTTTCATCTATTCCTCCCGTTGAAATGTTATCCACACAAATTGTGGATAACCTTGTGAACAGAGCTGCATTTCAGCGCTGAAAGCCCCGTTTCATAAGGGCTGCGCTCAGATCGGGCGTTTTTTACTCACATAAAAAACCCCAATATTTCATTGACTTGGCTGCTCAGGGCGGCTAGCGATGGCAGTCTCATTGGCTATGACTCTCCCGACCGCCATCGGTTCGCTCTGTTTACCCTTGCCAAGGTCCAGATGCAACAACGCCCCGCATAAGCGAGGCGTTGTTGACAGACCCGTTACCGATTACTTGGCAGCAGCGGCTTCTTTGGCTGGATCCTTGATGGCCAGCAGTTCCAGGTCGAAGACCAGAACCGAGTTGGCCGGGATTGCCGGGCTTGGCGACTGTGCGCCGTAAGCCAGATCGCTAGGGATGTACAGTTTGTACTTCTCGCCAACGTGCATCAGTTGCAGACCTTCAACCCAACCCGGGATCACGCCGCTCACCGGCAGATCGATCGGGCTGCCGCGCTCGACGGAGCTGTCGAAGACGGTGCCGTTGGTCAGCTTGCCGGTGTAGTGAACGGTCACTACGTCAGTCGGCTTAGGCTGTGGGCCATCAGCTTTCTTGACGACTTCATACTGCAGGCCGGAAGCGGTGGTTGTCACACCAGCTTTCTTGCCATTTTCTTCGAGGAATTTCTTGCCGGCGGCTGCCGACTCTTCGCTCATCTTGGCCATACGCTCTTCAGCACGCTTCTGCAGCGCGGCGAAGGCTTCGACCAGTTCTTCATCTTTCAGCTTCTGTTCTTTCTTGCCGACGGCATCTTCGATGCCCTGGGCTACCGCTTTGGAGTCCAGATCATCCATGCCTTCCTGAGCCAGGCTCTTGCCCATGTTCAGGCCGATACCGTAGGAAGCTTTTTGCGCCGGGGTTTTCAGCTCTACGCTGGTCTGCGAATCACAACCCGCGAGGACCAGGCTAACCAGGGCAACCGCCGCCGCCAACCGATGCTGTTTCATGCTATTTCCTTGTTCATGCGCCGAAAGGGCAATCGAGTAAAGCCGCGAGCTTATCAGGCCGCCACGACCAATGGCTACCGGCATGAGAGCAGGAATCTTCCGATAAGTTCAGGGATTAAAACGCATTGGCGCGAAGCGACGATGAAGCTTCTGTCATCTCGTCCCGGCAATCGGCGTCGTTTCTTCTTGCATCATCTGGCGTAATGGCCACTTGCCGCACAGGGCCAGGCTCAGGCATAACAGCGGAACAAATCGACAAGGATGTTTATCTTGCGCCTCTTATTCCGTGTGCTGACCCTGATCGTCGTGCTGCTGGGACTGGTTCTCGCCGTGGTCCTGTATTACGTCGCCAATCCGAAACTGCCCTTCTACACCCCCGCCGAGCAGGTGCATTACCTCGATCAGTGGAGTGACGAAGACCGGCAAACCTACTATTTCACGCCTCAGGGTACGCAGGTCAAAGGCCTGCGCTATGAGTGGTTCCAGGCGCTGGAACTGCCCTTCTCGGCGCAACGTTTCGCCTCGCCTGATTACCTGGCGCGTTTCGGTTTTCTGATCGACCCGCAGCAGAAAGCCACGACGACCAACCCCGGCAACCTCCCCGTCGGTTTTGCCCGACATCAGAACCCCGGCAGCACCGAACAATATCTGGACATCACTTGCGCCGCTTGCCACACCGGCGAATTGCGTTTCAAAGGTCAGGCCGTGCGAATTGACGGGGGTACCGCGCAACATGTGCTGCCGTCCAGTGTGCCTACTTTGCGCGGCGGCAGTTTCGGACAGGCATTGGTGGCAAGTCTGACCGCGACTTACTACAACCCATGGAAATTCGAACGTTTCGCCAGAACCGTGCTGGGCGACGAATACGACGCGCGTCACGAGCAATTGCGCAAAGACTTCAAAACCTCACTGAATACATTCCTCAAAGTCGCCTGGAACGATACCCATCGCGGCCTCTACCCGACCGAAGAAGGCCCCGGCCGCGCCGATGCCTTCGGACGCATTGCCAACGCGACGTTTGGCGATGCGATTTCCCCCGCCAACTACCGCGTGGCCAATGCCCCGGTGGATTATCCGCAGCTCTGGGATATGTGGTCATTCGACTGGGTGCAGTGGAACGGCTCGGCGCAGCAGCCGATGGCACGCAATATCGGTGAAGCGTTGGGCGTCGGCGCCACCCTGAATTTTTTCGATGACAACGGCCAGCCACTGCAAGGCGAAGCACGCTATGCCTCCAGCGTGCGTGTGCGTGATCTGCACAAAATCGAAGAAACCCTGCAAAAGCTCAAGCCCCCCACTTGGCCAGCGGATCTGTTTGGCGCCATCGACAAACCCCTGGCAGCCAAGGGGCGCACGCTGTTTACCGAGAATTGCGCCGGTTGCCATGTCCCGCGCCAGACCCAGGAAGGTGAGCGCTGGGTGCAGCTTTTGCACATGCTGCCGGTCGCTGTCATCGGCACCGACCCGACCGCCGCCAACAATATCGCCAGCCACCGTTTCGACCTGACCGCTCTGCAGTGGGATCTGAAAGAGCTGGAAAAAATGGACGTCAAACTGCATCCGACACCCAAGGCGCCACTGGACCTGAGCCAAATGTCGGTGGCCAAGGGCTTGGCTTACGTCACCGCCTTCGTCGAAGACCGCGCCTATCGCGAAGCCAACGTCACGCCGCAGGAAAAACCACGCCTGGACGGCTTCGGCCTGCCCATCGGCGTGCGCGAAAAACTCGCCTACAAGGCGCGCCCGCTGGCGGGTGTCTGGGCCACCGCGCCGTTTCTGCACAACGGCTCGGTGCCGAGTATTTATCAGTTGTTGTCGCCGCAGGATGAACGCGTCACGACCTTTTTCAAAGGCACCTTCGAATACGATCCGCGACATTTGGGGTATCGCACCGAAGCGTTTACCAATGGCTTCCTGTTCGACACGCGCATCACCGGCAACCACAACAGCGGCCATGAATTCCGTGCCGGCGAACGTGGCAACGGCGTTATTGGCCGGCTATTGCAGCCCGAAGAACGCTGGGCACTTCTTGAGTACCTGAAAGTCCTCGGCGGCCCACTGGAGGCGCAACTGCCATGATCTCAACCTTCAAGAAAGAACAGTCGCTGCTGGCCAGAATCTGGTTGTGGCTGGGTCGTGTACTGGGCAAGGTTCTGTTGATAGCGCTCGTCATCGGCCTGTTCGGCTGGGCCATCGCTACGGTCTGGTTTGCCTGGCAACACCGTGGCCCGGTGTCGGCGCAGGAGCAGATTCCCAGCGGCGAAGCGGCGATGACCCAGGACGTGATCCAGACCGCCGTACGCATCGTCGATCAACACCGAGAAAGCACCCGTTATCTGCGCGACGCCCATGCCAAGGCCCATGGCTGCGTGAAGGCGCAGGTGCAAGTGCTGCCGGAACTGGCGCAACCGCTGCGACAGGGCGTGTTCAGTGAGCCCGGAAAAACCTGGCAAGCGATGATTCGCCTGTCCAATGGCAATGCCTATCCACAGTTCGACAGTCTGCGCGACGCCCGGGGGATGGCGATCAAACTGCTCGATGTGCCGGGAAAATCCTTGCTGCGTGACCGCCAGGAGCAGCGCGAGCAGGATTTTGTGATGTTCAGCCACCCGAACTTTTTTGTCAGTGACGTCGCCGAGTATCGTCAGAACGTATCGGCGCAGGCTGACGGCAAAAAGGTCATGGCATTTTTTCCGGGATGGGACCCGCGTACATGGCAGGTCCGCCATTTGTTTATTGCACTGGCAACCCTGTCACCGCCACCGGACAGTCCGACCGCGACCACTTATTTTTCGGTATCGCCGTACAAATTTGGTGAAGCCAATGCAAAGTTTCGGGTGGCGCCGGCCCCGGACAACTGCCCGGACTACACACTGCCAAAACAGAATCATGATTTGCCGAATTTCCTGCGCAGCGCCTTAAACCAGCAACTGTCGACGGACCGGATACCGGCGTGTTTCGTCCTGCAGATCCAGCGTCAGGATGCCAACAAGTACATGCCGATCGAAGACACCAGCATCGAATGGCGCGAGCAGGAATCGCCGTTTGAAACCGTGGCGCGGATCACTCTGCCACCGCAGGACTTCGATACACCGGCGCTGAATCTGGCGTGTGACAATCTTTCGTTCAATCCGTGGTTCGGGATTGAGGCGCATCGGCCGATTGGCGGGATCAACCGCTTGCGTAAAGCGGTGTATGAGGCGGTGAGCGACTATCGGCACAGCCAGAATGCCGCGCAGTAGAACGGTGTCAAAGCACCTTTGAGGACATGGGATCAATAAATCCCGGACAGCAAAAAGCCCGCACTAGGCGGGCTTTCTGTGGAATCTGGCGTTCAGTGTTCCAGATTCCGAATATGGCGCAGCGGACGGGACTCGAACCCGCGACCCCCGGCGTGACAGGCCGGTATTCTAACCGACTGAACTACCGCTGCGCGAAACGCTTGAAACGAATGGTGGGTGATGACGGGATCGAACCGCCGACATTCTGCTTGTAAGGCAGACGCTCTCCCAGCTGAGCTAATCACCCTTCGCTTCGTTACGGGACGCATTATGCCACAAGTTTTCGTAAAGTGTTGATTTAATTGAAGTTTTTTTCAAATAAATCCGAAAACCAGTAAAACGACACATCCCGCGGGTACAACCTTGGAGCAGAAAAAAACCCGCCTTGGCGGGTTTTTCCGTGGTGACCTGGCGTTCAGTGGTCCAGGTTACCGAATATGGCGCAGCGGACGGGACTCGAACCCGCGACCCCCGGCGTGACAGGCCGGTATTCTAACCGACTGAACTACCGCTGCGCTAAACACTTGAAACGAATGGTGGGTGATGACGGGATCGAACCGCCGACATTCTGCTTGTAAGGCAGACGCTCTCCCAGCTGAGCTAATCACCCTTCGCTTCGGTGTGGCGCGCATTCTACGGAGCGACCCAACCTCTGGCAAGCACTTTTTTAAATAATTTTCTCAGGCCTTCCAAAGGCTTAGAGAAGGGTTGGCCTATGGGACGGCGAAGACAATAATGCCCCCCTTTGTATAAAGGAGAGACTCACCCCATGTGGTTCAAAAACCTGCTTATCTATCGCCTGACCCAAGACCTGCCTGTCGATGCCGAGGCGCTGGAAACTGCACTGGCCACCAAACTGGCGCGTCCATGTGCAAGCCAGGAGTTGACCACCTACGGTTTCGTCGCGCCGTTCGGAAAAGGCGAAGATGCTCCACTGGTGCACGTCAGCGGTGACTTCCTGCTGATTTCCGCGCGTAAAGAGGAACGCATTCTGCCGGGCAGCGTCGTGCGCGACGCGGTCAAGGAAAAGGTCGAAGAGATCGAAGCCGAACAGATGCGCAAGGTCTATAAGAAGGAACGCGATCAGATCAAGGATGAAATCATCCAGGCGTTCCTGCCGCGCGCCTTCATCCGTCGCTCGTCGACCTTTGCCGCTATCGCGCCGAAACAGGGCCTGATCCTGGTCAACTCGGCCAGCCCGAAACGTGCCGAAGACCTGCTGTCGACCCTGCGTGAAGTGATCGGCACCCTGCCCGTCCGTCCGTTGACCGTGAAAATGGCACCGACTGCGGTCATGACTGACTGGGTCACCACGCAAAAAGCCGCTGATGACTTCTATGTACTGGACGAGTGCGAACTGCGCGACACCCACGAAGATGGCGGTATCGTGCGTTGCAAGCGTCAGGACCTGACCAGCGAAGAAATCCAGCTGCACCTGAGCACTGGCAAAGTCGTCACTCAATTGTCGTTGGCCTGGCAGGACAAACTGTCGTTCATGCTCGACGACAAGATGACGGTCAAACGTCTGAAGTTCGAAGATCTGTTGCAGGATCAGGCGGAGCAGGACGGTGGCGACGAGGCACTGGGTCAGCTGGATGCCAGCTTCACGCTGATGATGCTGACCTTCGGTGATTTCCTGCCAGCGCTGGTTGAAGCGTTGGGTGGGGAAGAGACTCCTCAAGGCATCTAAAGCCTTGTGATGTCAAAACTGTAGGAGTGAGCCTGCTCGCGATGAGGGACTGACATTCAACTAATGTGTTGATTGAAAGACCGCTATCGCGAGCAGGCTCACTCCTACATTTGTTTTGTGGTGTTCATTTAATAATAAGGAACAGGCCATGCGCGCACTGGCTGCACTCAGCCGCTTTGTCGGCAATACCTTCGCTTACTGGGTTCTGCTTTTCGCGGTGATTGCGTTCCTGCAACCGGCGTGGTTCCTCGGCCTGAAAAGCGCGATCGTGCCGCTGCTCGGGCTGGTGATGTTCGGCATGGGCCTGACCCTCAAACTCGACGACTTCGCTGCTGTCGCCCGCCATCCATGGCGCGTAGCGCTGGGCGTGGTTGCACATTTCGTGATCATGCCCGGTGTGGCGTGGTTGCTCTGCCAAGTGTTTCACCTGCCGCCGGAAATCGCCGTCGGGGTGATTCTGGTCGGTTGCTGCCCGAGCGGCACCTCGTCCAACGTGATGACCTGGCTGGCCCGAGGTGATCTGGCATTGTCGGTGGCCATTGCTGCCGTGACCACCCTCCTCGCCCCGCTGCTGACCCCGGCACTGATCTGGCTGCTGGCTTCGGCGTGGTTGCCGGTATCGTTCATGGAGCTGTTCTGGTCGATCCTGCAAGTGGTGCTGCTGCCGATCATTCTCGGCGTGGTTGCCCAGCGTGTGCTTGGTGACCGAGTGCGCCACGCAGTGGACGTGTTGCCGCTGGTATCGGTGATCAGCATCGTGATCATTGTCACTGCCGTGGTGGCCGCCAGTCAGGCGAAAATCGCCGAATCCGGCCTGTTGATCATGGCCGTGGTGATGCTGCACAACAGCTTCGGTTATCTGCTGGGCTATTTCACTGGGCGTTTGTTCAAGTTGCCGTTGGCCCAGCGCAAATCGCTGGCGCTGGAAGTCGGCATGCAGAATTCCGGATTGGGCGCCGCGCTGGCCAGTGCGCATTTTTCGCCATTGGCGGCGGTGCCGAGCGCGCTGTTCAGCGTTTGGCACAATATTTCCGGGGCACTGCTGTCGACGTACTTCCGGCGCATGAGTGAAAAGGAAGATCGCGAGGCACTGGCGCAACAGGCGGCCGACTGAGGCGCAAACTTGATCCCCGGGTTAATGCTCGTCACACTACTGCGCAACGCGGGGACGACCCTGCGGCTCGATCGAGTTATTAATCTGGGGACGACCCCGTCTATCGATGGAGGTCTTTCATGTCCTGGATCATTCTGTTTTTCGCCGGCCTGTTTGAAGTCGGCTGGGCCGTCGGCCTGAAATACACCGACGGTTTCACCCGCCCGCTCCCCACCGTTCTGACCGTTGCGGCCATGGCCATCAGCCTTGGCCTGCTCGGTCTTGCGATGAAGGAATTGCCGTTGGGCACCGCCTATGCGATCTGGACCGGCGTCGGTGCGGTGGGCACGGTGATTGCCGGAATCATCCTGTTTGGCGAGTCGATGGCGTTGATTCGGCTGGCCAGTGTGGCGTTGATCATTACCGGGTTGATTGGGCTTAAGGTCAGCGCTTAAGCCACTACCGCTTTCGCGAGCAGGCTCGCTCCCACAGTTGATCGTATTCCTCTGACGGAACGCGATCGAATGTGTGCGAGCCTGCTCGCGAAGAGGCTCTTAAAATCGCCGGCTATCTGACTGCCCCGCGCAACTCCCCGACCAACCCCTGCAACTTCGCCGGCTCAGCAGCATCAACGCCCACCGGCGCTCCTGCCACCAACGTTACCCGCGACCACAATCGGTGAAAAAACCCTTTGTTCGGATCGCGGCTGAAGAAACTCCCCCACAGCCCTTGCAACGCCAGCGGAATCACCGG
Source organism: Pseudomonas sp. P4_D7 (assembly GCF_056401755.1). Lineage (NCBI taxonomy): Bacteria > Pseudomonadati > Pseudomonadota > Gammaproteobacteria > Pseudomonadales > Pseudomonadaceae > Pseudomonas > Pseudomonas sp. P4_D7. Next base: position 39,621 of record NZ_JBFUIR010000013.1, read on the forward strand.
CACCGGCGTCTCTTCAAGAATCCGCGTCAAACCGCCCCGGAACTCATTCATCTCGCCATCCGCCGTCAGCTTGCCTTCCGGGAAAATGCACACCAGCTCACCGTCCTTCAAATAGTGAGCAATTCGCGTGAAGGCCTTTTCGTAAATCTGGATGTCTTCATTCCGTCCGGCAATCGGAATCGCCCCCGCCGTGCGGAAGATAAAGTTCAGCACCGGCAGGTTGTAGATCTTGTAGTACATGACAAAGCGAATCGGCCGACGCACTGCGCCACCAATCAGCAAGGCATCGACAAACGACACGTGGTTGCACACCAGCAGTGCCGCGCCTTCATCCGGAATCGCCTCAAGGTTGCGATGTTCGACGCGGTACATGGAATGGCTGAGCAGCCAGATCATGAAGCGCATGCTGAACTCGGGGACGATTTTGAAGATGTAGGCATTGACGCCAATATTCAGCAGCGACACCACCAGGAACAACTGCGGGATCGACAGTTTGACCACGCTCAGCAGCACAATCGAGACGATGGCCGAGACCACCATAAACAGTGCGTTGAGAATGTTGTTGGCGGCAATCACCCTTGCCCGCTCGTTCTCGGCGGTGCGCGACTGGATCAAGGCATACAGCGGCACGATGTAGAAACCACCGAAAATGCCGAGACCGAGGATGTCGACCAACACCGCCCAGGTGTGCACGAAGCCCAGCACTTCAATCCAGCTGTGGCCGCTGACACTGTCGGGAATCCCGCCGGAATGCCACCACAGCAGCAAACCGAATACGGTCAGACCGAACGAACCGAACGGCACCAGACCGATCTCGACCTTGCGCCCGGACAGCTTCTCGCAAAGCATCGAACCCAGCGCAATCCCGACCGAGAACACGGTGAGAATCAGGGTGACCACGGTCTCATCGCCGTGCATCCATTCCTTGGCGTAGGCGGGAATCTGCGTCAGGTAAATCGCCCCGACAAACCAGAACCACGAATTGCCGACAATCGAGCGCGACACTGCTGGCGTCTGGCCCAGACCGAGTTTCAGCGTGGCCCAGGATTGACTGAAGATGTTCCAGTTCAGGCGCATCTCCGGGGAGGATGCCGCCGCGCGCGGAATGCTGCGACTGGCCAGATAACCCAGCACGGCGATCCCGACGATGGCGCAGGACACCAACGGTGCATAGTGCGAAGAAGACATGATGACCCCGGCACCAATCGTCCCGGCGAGAATCGCCAGAAACGTGCCCATTTCCACCAGGCCGTTGCCGCCCACCAGCTCATCCTCGCGCAAGGCCTGCGGCAGGATGGAATACTTCACCGGCCCGAACAGCGCCGAATGGGTACCCATGGCGAACAGCGCCACCAGCATCAGCGACAAGTGATCGAAGAGAAAACCGACCGATCCTACGGCCATGATCGCGATTTCCGCGAGCTTGATCAGACGGATCAGCGCGTCCTTGGCGAATTTTTCCCCGAACTGCCCGGCCAGTGCCGAGAACAGGAAAAACGGCAGGATAAACAGCAACGCACACAGGTTGACCCAGATCGAACGGTCACCCTCGATGGTCAGCCGATAGAGAATGGCGAGGATCAGCGACTGTTTGAACACGTTGTCGTTGAACGCGCCGAGCGACTGCGTGATGAAGAATGGCAGGAAGCGCCGGGTGCGCAGCAGGTTGAACTGTGAGGGGTGACTCATCTTCCGTGTTTCCCTGATGTTTAAGGTAGAGAGGCCTGGGTACTGCTTATTGGATTCTCGAACAGCGATCCAGGCCACACCTTACCTAAACTTTTCTGGTTATTTCTTCAAACCTGCGATGCACGGCGAGACAAACAGCTCGCCCCGCCAGGCGCCTTGCACGGTACGTTTGCCGACGATCAGCCACATCAGCGCCAGCAACATCACCAACAGCGTGCCGACGACACTGAAAAACGTCAGGTTCAGGGTGCTCGCCAGTTTCAGGGTTGCCAGCGAATACACGCCCAACGGGAAGGTGAAGCCCCACCAGCCGAGGTTGAACGGGATGCCGTCACGCAAGTAGCGCACGGTGATCAGCAGCGCCATCAGCATCCACCACAGCCCGAAGCCCCACAGGGTTATCCCGGCAATAAGCCCCACACCCGAGGCGATTTCACCGATACCGGGCAGACCGTTCGCCGCGAATATCGCCGGCGCATCACCGCCCAACAGCAACATGCCCAGCGCACCGGTGCCGATCGGGCCGAGGGCCAGCCAGCTCGAGGCTGCCATGTTTTCGTGGGGCAGTTTGTGCAGGGCCATACGCAGCAGCAGGATGGTCAGAATGCTGAACGCTACCGGTAGGGAAAAGGCCCAGAGCACGTAGCTTGTCGTCAGTACCACCAGTTGTGAATGGGCATCGGTGAGATGCGGCGCGAGCAAACCACCGCTGGCCGCCGCCACCTCTGCCGCCACGACCGGCAGCAACCAGACGGCGGTCATCTGATCAATGCTGTGTTCCTGACGGGTAAACATCATGTAAGGGATCAACACGCCGCAAGCCAGCGACATGGCCACATCGATCCACCACAGCACTTCGGCGAGGTGAATCACGCCGTCACCCCAGCGCGGCAGGCCAAACAGCAGAAAGCCGTTGATGATCGTCGCCAGGCCCATGGGAATCGTGCCGAAGAACATCGATACAGTGGAGTGGCCGAAAATCCGCCGCGCTTCATCAAAGAACAGCATCCAGCGTGCGGCGTAGGCAACGGTAAACAGGCTGAATAACAGAATGTTGAACAACCACAAACCTTCAGCAATGGCGTGCAGGCCTGGAATGGCCAATGGCAGTTGCGCCAACGCCAACGCCAGCACACCAGTGCCCATGGTCGCTGCGAACCAGTTGGGGGTGAACTGGCGGATCACTTCACGCGGATGCTGAAGCTGGCTGAACGGTTTGATGCCGGGTTTGGCGCTGTTGGGGCAAGTCATCATGGAGTCCTCTCCTCTGGTGAGGTTGAGTCCATGGTAGAACCGAATCGAATATCTATATAACGGGTAATTTCTCTAACTGTTATCTGTTTTACCAATAAGCAGTCAGACGCTGCCTTCGCTCTCGATCACCAGAATCCGCGCTGCACCTTGCGGATGGGCGACATGCTCGGTGCCGACACTCGCATAGAAGATGTCACCGACCTCAAGCTGCACCTGTTTTTCTTCGCCCAGATCGCGGTAATGCATCAGCACTTGACCATCCAGCACCACAAACACTTCCTCGCCGTCGTTGATGTGCCATTTGTACGGCTGATCCGTCCAGTGCAGGCGCGTGGTGATGCCGTTCATGTTGGCAATGTCCAGCGCGCCCCAGGCGCGCTCGGCGGTGAAGGTCTTGCTGCGAATAATCTTCATGAGTCGATCCGTGAGAAGAAGGCTGGGCAAGGCTAACCGAAATCGAGGGGGTTATGGAGCGCGGCACACTTTGGCTGCGGCTGGGCGCAGGCTGAGCAGCAGCGCGCCAATGGCCAACACGATCAACACCACCCCGTAACCATCGGTGGTTGCCAGCAAACCGTAGCTACGCGACAAGTGCCCGGCGAGCAACGCCGGCAGACAGAACGCCAGATAACTGAGCACGTAATAGGCCGCCATCAATCCTGCCCGCTCATGGGGCAAGGCCAGCGGCACCAGGCTGCGCACGGCGCCGAGGAATCCCGAGCCAAAGCCGCAACCGGCCACCAGCGTGCCGAGGAAAAACAGCGACAGGCTGGCGCTGTGCACGCCCAGCAGAATCAATACCAGACCGATCGGCAGCAGGCTCGCGCCCAACTGCAAGGCCCGGACGGCAGGACGATTGCGCATCGTGAAAATCATCAGCGCACCAGTCACGGTCAGGGCCGCAACGGTGGCGCCGCCGATCAGATTCGAGTCCGAGCCAGTGGCGGTGCGCACCAATGACGGTGCCAGCGATGCATAAAAGCCGCCGAGCGCCCAGGTTGCCGTGTTCAGCGGCAACACTCGCCACAAAGTGGCTCGCGCTTGAGTCGGCACGTGCAGTGTCGGCCGCAACGAGGCCCACGCCCCGGCTTGCGGAGTGACGCTTTCCGATAAGCGCCAGACATAAATGCCTTGCAATACAAACAGTGCGAGCAGCAGCCAATAGGTCAGTTGCAACGGCGCCGGCGCAAACTCCGCCAACAAACCGCAACCCATGCCGCCCAAGGCCATGCCGAGCAACGGCGCGACACTGTTGATCAACGGCCCCTGCTGACGATCCGTGTCGAGCAGCGTTGCGCTTAAAACAGCGGTGGCCATGCCGGTGGCAAACCCTTGCAGAACACGCGCGCTGATCAGCCACGCCACGCTGTCGGCGTAGATAAACAGCAGCATCGCCAACGCGTTGAGCAACACGGCGGTGAAGATCACCGGTTTGCGTCCGAGGTGATCGGACAGCGAGCCGACGGTTAATAGCGCCGCCAACAGGCTGAGGGCGTAGACACCGAAGATCAGCGTCAGCACTGCAGCCGAGAAGTGCAGTTGATCCTGATACAGGTGATACAGCGGCGTTGGCGCCGTGGATGCTGCGAGAAAACTCAGTAAAGTAATCGCCAGAAACCACAGGCTGGATCGATTGGAAGCAAGGCTGGTCATGGGCACACTCCGCAAAAGCTAATTTTTTGCTTTTGCGGAGTGTGCTACTGCCTTGCGCTTAAAGCAAATTCTTTGTGTTAAGGTCTGCCGCATGGCTATTAAAGAAGGTTTACGCCCCGGCGGCCGCAGTGCCCGGGTGCAAGATGCAATTCATTCGGCAGTCCGTGCGCTCCTGCAAGAACAGGAGCGCTCGAGCGTGACCGTCCCGCAGATCGCCGCGCGGGCAGGCGTTACACCGTCGACGATTTACCGGCGCTGGGGTGACCTGTCGGCATTGTTGGCCGACGTCGCCCTCGCCCGCATGCGTCCGGACAGCGAACCGGCGCAAACCGGCAGCTTGCGCAGTGATATTCGTGCGTGGGCTGAGCAATACCTCGACGAGATGAGTTCGGAGCCTGGGCGCAACATGATGCGCGACGTGCAGGCCAGTGCTACGCCGGGCTATTGCGTGACGATCATTAGTGCGCAATTGCAGACGATCGTTGAGCGGTATCCGGATGAAATGGCGCCGAGTGTTGATCGGTTGATCAACCTGGTGGTTGCGCCGGTGGTGTTCCGGATTCTGTTTTCGGCGGCGGCGCTGGAGGTGGCTGAACTGCATCGGCTGATCGATATTGCGCTGCGTCAGGACTGACGCCTTCGCGAGCAGGCTCGCTCCCACAGTGGAATGCATCGCAAATATGGGAGCGAGCCTGCTCGCGAAGGGGCCCACCCGATCACCCCAGAAACCGAGGGGTTCCCCGCCTGCGACACCCCACCACGCCACGACCTTGGTCGACACTGACTAACCGCCCCGCGCATGCGAGACTGTCCGCCCGGGCAGGAGTGCCGGGGAGTCTTTTGTCGGGAGTGTTGCATGTCGCTGTCCACCGGGCTGATCGCCGCCGTCGCCCTGGCCTATATGGCCATCATGTTCGCCATCGCCTTCTACGGCGATCGCCGCAGCGCGCCGTTGCCGCCGCGCGTGCGTGCCTGGGTGTACAGCCTGTCGCTGGCGGTTTATTGCACCAGCTGGACGTTCTTCGGCGCTGTCGGTCAAGCCGCCGAGCAATTGTGGTCATTCCTGCCGATTTACCTCGGGCCGATCCTGCTTCTTGTCGGCGCGCCGTGGGTCCTGCAGAAAATGGTGATGATCAGCAAACAGGAGAACATCACCTCCATCGCTGACTTTATCGCCGCGCGCTACGGCAAATCGCAATCGCTGGCGGTGGTCGTCGCGCTGATCTGTCTGGTCGGCGTCCTCCCCTACATCGCCCTGCAACTCAAAGGCATCGTCCTCGGCGTGAACCTGCTGATCGGCGCCGGTGCCGACGCCATGGGCACCCGCGCCCAGGACACCGCGCTGATCGTGTCGCTGGTGCTGGCGCTGTTCACCATCGTCTTCGGCACGCGCAACCTCGATGCCACCGAACACCACCGTGGCATGGTGCTGGCGATTGCTTTCGAATCGCTGGTCAAACTGTTCGCCTTTCTCGCCGTCGGCGCCTTCGTCACTTATGGCCTGTATGACGGTTTCGATGATCTGTTAAACCAGGCCATGCTCGCACCGCGCCTCGAGGAATACTGGAAAGAAACCATCAATTGGCCCTCGATGGTGGTGCAGACCGGCGTGGCGATGATGGCGATCATCTGCCTGCCCCGGCAGTTCCACGTCACCGTGGTGGAGAACATCGACCCGCAGGATCTGCGCCTGGCCAAATGGGTATTTCCGGCCTATCTGGCTTTGGCCGCACTGTTTGTCGTGCCGATCGCGCTCGCTGGTCAGATGCTGTTGCCGCGCGATGTGCTGCCCGACTCCTTCGTGATCAGCCTGCCACTGGCGCAGGCCCATCCGGCGCTGGCGATGCTGGCCTTTATCGGTGGCGCGTCGGCGGCGACCGGCATGGTGATTGTCGCCAGCGTGGCGTTGTCGACCATGGTCTCCAACGACATGCTGTTGCCGTGGTTGCTGCGGCGCAACAACGCCGAGCGCCCGTTCGAGGTGTTCCGCCAATGGATGCTCTCGGTACGCCGCGTCAGCATCGTGGTGATTCTGTTGCTCGCCTATGTCAGCTACCGCTTGCTCGGCTCGACGGCAAGCCTGGCGACCATCGGGCAGATCGCGTTCGCCGCCGTGACTCAACTGGCGCCCGCCATGCTCGGCGCGCTGTACTGGAAACAGGCCAACCGGCGCGGCGTTTTCGCCGGTTTGGCGGCCGGTACTTTCCTGTGGTTCTACACCTTGATCCTGCCGATCGCCGCGCACAGCCTCGGCTGGTCGTTAAGCAGTTTTCCAGGGCTGGCATGGTTGCACAGCAATCCGCTGAACCTGCCAATTAGCCCGCTGACCCAAGGCGTAGTGCTGTCGCTGGCCGGCAACTTCACCCTGTTCGCCTGGGTTTCGGTGCTGTCGCGTACCCGCGTATCGGAACACTGGCAGGCCGGACGTTTCATCGGTCAGGAGATCAGTGCGCGGCCGAGCGCACGCTCGATGCTGGCGGTGCAAATCGACGACTTGCTGCAATTGGCCGCGCGTTTTGTCGGTGAGGAACGTGCGCGCCAGAGCTTCATTCGCTTCGCCTATCGCCAAGGCAAAGGCTTCAACCCCAACCAGAATGCCGACGGCGAATGGATCGCCCATACCGAGCGCTTGCTGGCCGGTGTACTCGGCGCTTCGTCGACGCGCGCAGTGGTAAAAGCCGCCATCGAAGGTCGGGAAATGCAGCTGGAGGACGTCGTCCGCATCGCCGACGAAGCCTCCGAGGTGCTGCAGTTCAACCGTGCCTTGCTGCAGGGTGCGATCGAGAACATCACCCAAGGCATCAGCGTGGTCGACCAGTCACTGAAACTGGTGGCCTGGAACCGTCGTTATCTGGAGCTGTTCAACTACCCCGACGGCTTGATCAGCGTCGGTCGGCCGATTGCTGACATCATTCGCTACAACGCCGAGCGCGGCCTGTGCGGCCCCGGCGAAGCGGAAGTCCACGTTGCCCGCCGCTTGCACTGGATGCGTCAGGGCCGCGCGCACACCTCTGAACGGCTGTTCCCCAACGGCCGGGTGATCGAGCTGATCGGCAACCCGATGCCGGGGGGCGGTTTCGTCATGAGTTTCACCGACATCACCGCGTTCCGCGAAGCCGAGCAGGCACTGACCGAAGCCAATGAAGGGCTGGAACAACGGGTCAGCGAACGCACCCAGGAGCTGTCGCAACTCAACGTCGCGCTGACCGAGGCGAAGGGCACCGCCGAAGCCGCCAATCAGTCGAAAACCCGCTTTCTCGCGGCGGTCAGCCATGACTTGATGCAACCGCTGAACGCCGCTCGGCTGTTCTCCGCCGCCCTCTCCCATCAGGACGACGGCTTGAGCAGCGAGGCGCAGAAACTGGTGCAGCACCTCGACAGCTCACTGCGTTCGGCCGAGGACCTGATCAGCGATCTGCTGGATATTTCCCGCCTGGAAAACGGCAAGATCAACCCCGATCGCAAGCCGTTTGCGGTCAATGAACTGTTTGACACCCTCGGCGCGGAATTCAAGGCACTGGCGCAGGAACAGGGTTTGAAGTTCCGGGTGCGCGGCAGCCATCTGCGCATCGACAGCGACATCAAATTGCTACGGCGGATTCTGCAGAACTTCCTCACCAACGCCTTCCGTTATGCCAAGGGTCCGGTGTTGCTCGGTGTGCGTCGACGTGGCGGCGAACTGTGCCTGGAGGTGTGGGATCGCGGGCCGGGGATTCCGGAAGATAAACAGCAAGTGATTTTCGAAGAGTTCAAACGCCTCGACAGTCATCAGACCCGCGCTGAAAAAGGCCTCGGCCTGGGTTTGGCAATTGCCGATGGTTTGTGCCGGGTGCTCGGTCACACCTTGCGGGTGCGCTCGTGGCCGGGTCGCGGCAGTGTGTTCAGCGTCAGCGTGCCGCTCACTCACTCGCAGGCCCAACCGGCAAGCGCTGCAGCCGAAATAAATGGCAGGTTGCCAAGCGGCGCGCGGGTGCTGTGCATCGACAATGAAGACAGCATTCTGATCGGCATGAACAGCCTGCTCAGTCGCTGGGGATGTCAGGTGTGGACAGCGCGCAATCGCGAAGAATGTGCAGCACTGTTAAATGACGGCGTGCGACCGCAACTGGCGTTGGTCGACTATCACCTTGACCACGGCGATACCGGCACTGAGCTGATGGCGTGGTTGCGCACGAGCCTAGGTGAGCCGGTGCCGGGGGTGGTGATCAGCGCTGACGGGCGACCGGAGATGGTCGCCCAGGTGCATGCGGCGGGGCTGGATTATCTGGCCAAACCGGTGAAGCCGGCGGCGTTGCGGGCGTTGTTGAGTCGGTATTTACCGCTGTAGAAGCAAAAAATCGCAGCCTCCGGCTCCTGCATTGGTATGGCGTACATCCTGTGGGAGCTGCCGGAGGCTGCGATCTTTTGATCTTTATTCAGGGAGTTCGACGAGACCATCGACATCGGTCATCGCCCGCTCCAGCAAATCCGCCGGCAAGCTCTTGCTCGCCCGGGCGCCGAGCAATTTCAGCTGCTCACTGCGACTGACCAGATTACCGCGTCCTTCTGTCAGCTTGTTGCGCGCTGAGCTGTAGGCTTTGTCCAGCTGCTGCAGGCGATTGCCGACCTCATCCAGATCCTGAATGAACAGCACGAACTTGTCGTACAGCCACCCGGCGCGCTCGGCGATTTCCCGGGCGTTCTGGCTCTGGCGCTCCTGCTTCCACAGACTGTCAATCACCCGCAACGTCGCCAACAAGGTGGTCGGGCTGACGATCACGATGTTGCGGTCGAAGGCTTCCTGAAACAGCGATGGCTCAGCCTGCAAGGCTGCCGAAAATGCGGCCTCGATCGGCACGAAGAGCAAAACGAAATCGAGGCTGTGCAGGCCTTCAAGACGTTTGTAATCCTTGCCGGCCAGGCCTTTGACGTGATTGCGCAACGACAATACATGCTGCTTGATCGCGATCTGCCCGAGGCTGTCGTCGTCGGCTGCAACGTACTGCTGATAGGCGGTGAGACTCACCTTGGAGTCCACCACGACTTGCTTGTCGCCGGGCAGGTAAATGATCACGTCAGGCTGGAAGCGCTCGCCATCCGGGCCTTTGAGGTTGACCTGGGTCTGGTATTCGCGGCCCTTCTCCAGACCGGCGTGTTCGAGCACGCGCTCAAGAATCAGCTCGCCCCAGTTGCCTTGGGTTTTCTGGCCTTTGAGGGCGCGGGTGAGGTTGGTGGCTTCGTCRCTCAGGCGCAGATTGAGCGCCTGCAAGCGTTCCAGTTCCTTGGCCAGCGAGAAGCGCTCGCGGGCCTCGGCCTGATAACTTTCTTCCACCCGTTTTTCGAAGGACTGGATGCGCTCCTTGAGCGGATCAAGCAACTGCCCGAGCCGCTGCTGACTGGTCTCGGCAAAGCGCTGCTCGCGCTCATCGAAAATCTTCCCGGCCAGTTCGGCAAACTGCGCACGCAGTTCATCGCGCGAGCCTTGCAGGTCGCTGAGGCGTTGCTGGTGGCTTTCCTGTTGCTCGCGCAGTTCGGCGTTCAGTGAAGCGGCTTGTGCGTCGAGGCGGCGCAGCTCAGCTTCCTTGTTCGCGCGCTCGAGGTTCCAGGCGTGGGAGGCATCGCGGGCGTCATCACGCTCGATCTGCAGCAGCTCGACTTCCCGGCGCAGCGCTGCCAGATCAGCTTGCTTGGCGGCGTTGGCCTGGCCGAGATCGGCGACTTCATCGCGACTGGCGTCGAGCTGCGCGTTGAGTCCGTCCTGCGCCAGTTGCGCCATGGCCAGCCGCTCTTCGAGCAAGGCGACCTCGGCCTGGCCGTTACTCGCCCGGCGTTGCAGTTGCCAGGCCAGCGCCAGCAGTGGCAATCCCGCCCCTGCAAGCCCCAGCAATACGCTGGTCAAGTCCATCGCCATAGCCACTCCCGCCGATCTTATAAAGCCTGAAGGTTAACCAAGGTGTCAGGTCTTGGACAGCTCAGTCTTCGAGCAGACCGAGTTCCTGTTGCGCACGACGGTCACCGGCACGAGCGGCCTGACGCAGCAGATCCTGACCGATGCGACGATCCCGGGCGTTACCGCACTCACGGCACATCAACTGACCGAGACGGCTTTGCGCAGCCACCACGCCTTCACGCGCCGGTTGTTTGAGCAGGCGCCCTGCGATGTGCTTGGCATTATGACTGTCGCTCAGGCGCGGGCTGTCGAGCAGCCATTCTGCGACGCGAACGGAAAATCGCTTGGGCGGGGTAACAGGAGAAGGTTGTGAGGTAACAGAGTCTGATACTGAGCGAAACTTCATAAAGCACTGTGGGACGAATCGGAAGGCGCGCCACTCTACTCTCTTTTTCTTACAGGTAAAGTCGAAAAACAACCCGGCACGCCCGTCCTAGAGCAAGCGCTCGGGACAATCCACAGAAGCTGTGGATAACTCAGTGGACAACCGCCCTCCAACCGCCGCAAAGCCTTATGGAATGGGGCTCGCAGTCAAACTGACGATTTTTTCACCAACAAAAAAAAGCGATGTTTTTCATTGACTTAAACTTTCGATGCAGGCAGCCAGTGGAGTCAGGATTGGTATGACAGTGCCGTTACAGCTTGCGCAACTAATGTGCACAAGTACCTGTTACCCGGTTATATCGATGCGCTTTTTCGGGTCGTTTTGCTAACCGGTCTGGGGATAAACCGGCCTGGCACGCGGCTTGATGAACAAATCTTCACCGACCGACGGTCAAGCGCTGCGCCAAATGCGGGCAATTCTGCGCCCCCCAAAGCAGACTCAATCGGCCTCTGCAATGTTTTTCTACTCGAAGTTTGCTTTACCCGTTTCGATCCGTTAGTATCCGCGGCGTTAGTACCAAGCTGAAAGTCAATTCCGGTCGAACACATCCCCACGGTCTGCCTTCTTCCAAGAAGCCCTACCGAAAAAAGCGGGAACGACCCCTCGATGGTTTCCAGGTAAATCTTGCGACAACACAGCCTTCCAATGACGTGAAGGGTGTTGCGAAGAACACTTACTCTGACCGAACCAACCTGCAAATTGATCAGGATCTTCACCCCGGGCCCAGAACCTTTGCCCTCGTTGTGATGCCTGCCCTCCTAAGTACCTACCTGCCAGCCCAAGCGCGCCAACTTAATAGCGCTTCAAACTGGCTGCTTTGTTCCAGTCGGGTTCTTCGTTCGACCAATGGTGGTCGACGTTACTGGAACGTTTTAACGTTGCACGGTTCTTATCCGTGTCATTTGTAGGAACACCTAATAACTATGTCTACTCAAATCCATACTCAGGATGCCATTCGCACCCTAACCAACGCTTTTGCACCAATGAACTGCCTGATCATGGCCGCTCGCAAAGGCTGCTTCAGCTTCACACTGGTCAACGAACACGGTATCGCCCGCCACAGCGAGCGTCTGTACCCCGATCAGTACTCCAGCGCTGAACCGCTGCAGGCCGTGATCGATCGTACCCGTCAGGCACTGATTGCCTGAGAGCCGAAAAGGCTGCAAAAGCAAAAGCCCCGCACACAATGCGGGGCTTTTTATTGCCTGATGTTTCGCTTTTACCCCTCAGTGGCTAAGCACCATCGGATATAACGGATATTCCCCGCAGCGGGAAATATTTTAAAAACAGTCCTTTACGTCGCGAATATGACACTACACTTCAACTCAAGCGGCGTGATCCGCTTGCGGCGAGCCTGAACCGATCCACAGCTGCCAAGCCCCCCCTTCAGGACTCGCCATTAATAACAAGAACCGAGGGTGTTATGGGTATCGCTGCCAGCGAACTGTGCCGCTACGTGATCCGTCCTACGCTGATTTATCTGGGACGCCACAGCGCAACTGCCGAATCTCTGCTGCTGGGTATCGCCGCCAGCCAGTCTGCCCTGGGTTCCGCCCTCCATGACCGCCGTGGCCACGGCCTCTACCGTATCGCCGAGCATCGCCATCAGGCCCTTTGGGATGACTATCTGGCGCTCGATCCGGAACGTGCCAGCCTGGTTCGCGGCCTCGCCAGTCAGCATGCTTTTCTGACCGGCCCGCACCTGGAACTGACGGTCAATCTGCGCTACGCCACGGCCATTGCCTGGCTGCTGGTAGAAGAACAAAACCCCACCCTCCCCGACTCCAACGATTTGCTGGGAATGGCGCGTATCTGGCGTCAGACCTTTCAACCCCAAGGTCGTCTGCGCGACTTCACTTACGCTTGGCACACCTGTGTTTCAACGGTGAATCAGATCGCTTGCTGATCCGTCCGGTTTCAGAAGATCGGCCAACAGGTCGCGAATCTGGTCGGATTGTCCTACAAAACCGCTCTAACTCAAGGCATACGGACTATAGCGCTGGGACGAAAATGTTGGTAATTTTCGCCCCGGTGATCATCAGGAGTTCTAATAATGAAAAAAGTCATGCTCAAAACCACCCTTAGCCTCGCCGTTACCATGGCATCCACACAGATCTTCGCAGCTGGCTTTGCCATCAACGAACACAGTATCAGCGGGATGGGCACCGGTTACGCTGGACGATCTTCTTCTGCCGACGACGCAAGCACTGTTTATGGCAACCCTGCCGGCATGTCGCGCCTCAAGCGCGAACAAGTCACTGGCGGTGTTGCATTCCTTGATGCAAAAACCGATATCAGCGATGCCAGCTCCAGCCCTAACGGCGGCAGCAACAAAGGCGACATGGTGCCCTTCACCTCCGTACCTATGGGCTTCTACGTCAAACCGATCGATGATCATTGGGCATTCGGCCTCGGCGTCTACGTGCCGTTTGGCCTGATTACCGACTATGAAAAAGGCTTTGCCGGCCGTTACTTCGGTAGCAAGTCCGAAGTACAAGTGATCACCTTCCAGCCAACCGTCAGTTACGCCTTCAACGACAAGGTGTCGATCGGTTTTGGTCCAACCATCAACCGCATCGACGGTACGCTGGAATCCAACCTGTCGATCACTCAGGCCGCGCCGGATGGCAAGGTCAAGATCAAGGGTGACGACACCGCGCTGGGCTACAACATCGGTGTGCTGGTACAAGCCACTGACACCACGCGTCTGGGTCTGACTTACCACTCGAAAGTCGACTACAAGCTCGAAGGCAACACCAAGGTCAACTACGGTGTGCTCGGTGCGATCGGTCTGGGCGCCAACCAGAAGTACGATGCTTCGCTGAAGATCACCACGCCTGAATCCATCGACTTCTCGGTCACCCAGGCGATCAACGATCGCTGGAACGTGTATGCCGGTTCGACCTGGACCCGCTGGAGCCAGCTGGAAAAAATCACCGTCAAGAACTCTGGTGTGCAGCCTTTGCTCGCCGGTCAGTTCGGTGAGATCACCGAAGACCAGAACTGGCACGACTCCTGGGCGTACGCCGTGGGTACTTCGTATCAGTTGAACAAGGAATGGGTACTGCGTACCGGTCTGACCTTCGACCAGTCGCCGACCAACAACGTCGACCGTTCGCCACGCATCCCGACCGGCGACCGGACCATCTTCAGCATCGGTGCCGGCTGGAGCCCGACTGAAGACCTGACCATCGACGTTGCCTACTCGTACCTGAAGGAAGAGTCGGTGAAGATCCGCAACGAAAACGATCGTGGTCAGACCTACGACGCCAAGTATGAAAACTCGGCAAACGGTTTCGGTGTCGGCGCGACCTACCGCTTCTGATGCTGCACGGCGAGGCTAACCCTCGCCGACAAAAAAGCCCCGCTCTCTTTGCAGAAAGCGGGGCTTTTTATTGCCTTGAGTTTACTCACCACCACAACACACTTCCCAGGCTCGCTCCCACAAAAAACAGCGCTAAGGTTTCAGCGGTTTCGAGGCGATAGCCTTCTCGATCGCGGCGATAAACTCCGGATCATCCGGCTTGGTCAGACTGGAAAAATTGGCGATCACCTTGCCTTGGCGATCAACCACATATTTATAGAAATTCCATTTCGGCGCACTGCTCTGTGCTGCCAGCACTTGGAACAGATGCGTAGCGTCATCACCACGAACCTTTTGTGGCTCGGTCATATTGAACGTCACGCCATAGTTGGCGTAGCAGACCTTGGCAGTCTCGGCGCTGTCCTTGGACTCCTGTTTGAAGTCGTTGGAAGGCACCCCGAGCATTTGCAAACCTTGCCCTTCGTAGCGCTTATGCAGCGCCTCAAGACCTTCGAACTGCGGCGCAAAACCGCAGAAACTGGCAGTGTTGACCACCACCAGCGGCTTGTCGGCGTATTGCTGGCACAGATCAATGGATTCCTTGGCTCGCAACTTGGGTAGCGAGCCTTGCAGCAATTCGGGACAGTCGGCAGCCTGGGCCAGACCAGTCAACGCCATCAGCAACGCGGGAACAGCACACCAGCGCATCAGCATGTCGAGCATCCTTGAGCAGTCGTTCAGGATTCGACGTTACTCGTCATGCCCGCTTCTAGCAAATGCTCATGCCCAACTGCATCAAGGCCAGGCCGCCCTGCTGCCAGCCCCACCACACCAGCGCCAGCACAGCGGCGCCGAGTGCCGTGATGGCCAATCGTCGCCAGAATCGGCTCATGCGGCGCTCGCTGCGGCTTGCAGGCGTGCGACCGGACGCTCACGCACCGGCCAGTTCAGCGCGGCTGCCAGCAGGCTCAGCAGAACCGCCACTTGCCAGATCAAGTCATAACTCCCGGTTCGGTCATACACCACCCCGCCCAGCCAGCCGCCAAGAAACGATCCCAACTGATGGAAGAGGAACACGATGCCACCGAGCATGGACAGGTTTCGCACTCCGAACAAGGTCGCCACCGTACCGTTGGTCAACGGCACCGTCGACAGCCACAGGAAACCCATGGCCATGCCAAACAGGTACGCCGACGTGGTCGTCACCGGCAGCCACAGGAACAACACGATCACCACTGCGCGCAGCAGATACAACGCGGTGAGCAAGCGCGGCTTGGACATGCGTCCGCCAAGCCAGCCGGCGGTGTAGGTGCCGAAGATATTGAACAGCCCGATCAACGCCAGCACCGTGGTGCCGACACTGGCCGGCAGATGCTGATCGACCAGATAGGCCGGCAAGTGCACACCGATGAACACCACCTGAAAACCGCAAACGAAAAAACCAAACGCCAGCAGCCAGAACCCGGAATGCGAGCAAGCTTCGCGCAACGCTTCGGACAGGGTTTGTTCATGGCCAAGCACCGGCAGCGGCTTGTCCTTGAGCATGCTCACCAGCGGCACGATCAGCGCCACCAGCAAGCCCAATACCAACAACGCCGCCGACCAGCCGAGCCAGCCAATCAAGCCGAGGGTACCCGGCAACATGGCGAACTGGCCGAAAGAACCGGCGGCGCTGGCGATACCCATGCCCATGCTGCGTTTTTCCGGCGGCACCGCGCGGCCGACGACGCCGAGGATCACCGAGAACGAGGTGCCGGACAGACCAATGCCGATCAGCAGGCCGGCGCTCAGTGATAGCGTTACCGCCGAATCAGACAGGCCCATGCACACCAGACCCACCGCGTAGAGCACCCCACCGACGAGCACCACTTTTGCCGCGCCGAAGCGGTCAGCCAATGCACCGGTAAACGGTTGCGCCAGACCCCAGATCAGGTTCTGCAGGGCGATCGCGAAAGCAAACACCTCACGTCCCCAGCCGAATTGCGCACTCATCGGTGACAGGAACAACCCGAAGCCGTGCCGCACGCCCAATGACAGCGCCAGGATCAGCGCACTCCCCAGCAACACCCAACCGCACGTACGCCACATCGATGTCATTGTTATTCTCCGCTTGCGGGTATATACCCGCTTGAGTTTGGAAAAAACCGGCCTCAGGCCAGTTCATCCAGCAATCTGAGCAAGGTTTCACGCTTCTCGGCGCCCAGTCGGTCAATCAACCGCTGCTGCGCTGCTTCCCAGGCCGGCAGTGCCGCTGCCAGGCGTTGCACGCCGGTCTCGGTGAGTTTGACGATACGGTTGCGCATGTCCTCGCCTTCGGCCAGCGCCACCAGCCCCTCGCCTTCCAATACCCGCAGATTGCGCCCGAGGGTGCTGCGATCCAGGCCCATCGCCTCGGCGAGTTCGGAAATGCTCGGTTGATCCAGACGCTGCAGATTGCACAGCAAAGAATACTGGGCAACGTTGATCCCGAAGCCGTCGAGAGCGCCGTCGTAATGCCTGCTGACGCCACGAGCGGCGCGACGCAGGTTGGTGCACAAACACTGAGAAGGAAGCATGATGCGTGTATATACCCGCGACTATGTTAAATCAAGTTACAGATGAGTTTACCCATAACATTTGTGCTGCCTGACAAACCGCCTTCGCGAGCAGGCTCACTCCTACATTTGCAATGCGATCCCCTGTGGGAGCGAGCCTGCTCGCGAAGAGGCCAGCACAGACAATCCAAAACTGTCAGATCAAAACCAATCCAACCAACACCACCATCTCCAGCAATTCCAGCAACGCCCCCGCCGTATCGCCCGTCGTCCCGCCCAACCGCCGCATCATCACCTGCCGCAACCAGACAAACACACCGACAGCGATCATCAGCGCAACGACGGCACTGAATCCGGCAATCAGCACGCAGACTAATGCGCTGAAGCCCAGTACCCGCCACCCGGCCTTGCGCGGCAAATGATCCGCCAACGCTTGCCCCAACCCACCCGCACGTACATACGGCGTCGTCAGAAACAACCCCAACAGCGCCGCCCGCCCGAGCAGCGGCACAATGATCAACACCAGCCCATGCCCTTGCTCGATCAGCGCCAGCAGTGCAGCAAACTTGAGCAGCAACACCAGCACCAGCGTCACTACCGCAATCGGCCCGCTGCGCGGGTCTTTCATGATCGTCAACGTACGCTCGCGATCACCAAAACCGCCGAGCCAGGCATCAGCGCTGTCGGCCAGACCATCCAGGTGAAGTGCGCCGCTGAGCACCACCCAAACCGTCAGCAGCAACGCCGCATGCAGCAGCAACGGCGCGCCGCTCAAGGCAAGATTCAGCACCCACAGGATCAGCCCGAACAACAGCCCCACCAGCGGATAAAACAGCAACGATCGCCCAAGCTGTTCCGGCTCGGGCATCCCCGACAGGCGAATCGGCAGGCTGCTGAGAAATTGCAGGGCGATCCACAGCGGCAACATGTCAGTGACCTTCCTTGAGTGAACCGTCAACCTCGACCGTCAGCGCAAACATTGCGCCATGCCCGACCTCGACATTGAGCAGTTGTTCGCGTGGCAACCCTCGCGCTTGCGCCAACAGCAGACGCATCACGCCGCCATGACTGATCAGCAAAATCCGCTCACCGGCGTACGCAGTGTGCAGGCGCGCAACCGCTGCCAACACCCGAGCCGCAAACGCGCTGACCGGCTCACCTTGCGGTGGCGTAAAGGAATACGGATCAGCCCAGAACAGCCCCAAGGCCTCGGCGTCCGTTTCCATCAACGCCGCTGCGCTCTGCCCTTCCCATGCGCCGAAATGCAGCTCCTGCAGATTCTTGTCCAGCTGCACCGGAAGACTCAGCTGTTCGCCCAGTTCGGCGGCGAAGCGCGCACAACGCTGCAACGGCGAACTGACAATCCGCTGCCACGGCCCGCCTTCGACTACCGCCGCACGCATCTGCGCCCAACCCTGTTCGGTCAGCGCATCGTCGAGGCTGCCGCGCAAACCACCGCCGAGTTCAGTTTCACCATGACGCAACAGATCCAGTTGCAGGGTCATGCCGGACGATCCGCCACCGCCGCTTCGGCGAACGTCGCCATCTGCCCGTGCAGATCGCAGGCAAGACGCAACAACGGCACCGCCAACGCGGCGCCACTGCCCTCACCCAGACGCAGACCGAGTTCCAGCAACGGCTCAGCTTTCAGCGTTTCCAGCACATGGCGATGGCCCGGCTCGGCGCCCCGGTGACCGAACAACAACCACTCGCGGCAGTCCGGATTCAAGCGCACCGCAACCAGCGCAGCGACCGTGCAGATAAAGCCGTCGACCAATACTGCAACGCCTTCTTGAGCCGCCGCCAGATACGCGCCGACCAGCGCCGCAATTTCAAAACCACCAAGATTGAACAGGGTCTGCAAGGCATCGCCAGGTTGCGCGACGTGCAACGCCAATGCGCGCTCGATCACTTGCGCTTTATGGCTGACACCTTCGGCATTCAGCCCGGTGCCGGGACCGGTCAGATGTGCCACCGGGCAATCGAGCAAGGCACAGGCCAAGGCGCTGGCGGCGGTGGTGTTGCCGATGCCCATTTCGCCACCGATGAACAACTGTGCGCCTGCGGCTTTCGCCCGCATCAGACTGTCGCGACCGGCCTGCAACGCCAGCTCGCCTTGAGCCTGAGTCATCGCCGCGCCCCGCACGAAGTTGGCCGTGCCCGGGCCGATATTCAAGTGGCGCACACCCGCCAGGTTCAGCGCTGGATTCACCGTGCCCAGATCAACCACTTCCAGCTGCGCACCGAGCTGCCGCGCCAACACACTGATCGCCGCACCGCCGCTGACAAAGTTGAGCAGCATCTGCCCGGTGACTTCCTGAGGGAACGCCGAAACACCTTCAGCGACTACGCCGTGATCACCGGCAAAAATCGCAATCCAGACCTGCGCCAGCGTCGGTTTGACCTGGCCTTGCAGACCGGCCAGTTGCACCGCGACCGATTCCAGACGCCCCAGCGAACCTGCCGGTTTGGTCAGTTGCTGTTGCCGCGCCGTCGCTTGTTCAACGACGTTCAGATCGACCGGTTTGCACGGGTTCAGCCACCAGGTTTGAGTCATAACGCAGGTCCTTTCAGAGTCAGGGGCAGGCCGGCGACGGTCAGGACAACACGCTGACAGCGCTCAGCCAGAGCTTGATGCAGCCAACCGGCTTCATCGACGTAGCGGCGAGTCAATTCGCCCAGCGGCACGACACCCATTCCGGTCTCGTTGCTGACAAAAATGATTTCCCCCGGCAGCAAGGCCAGGCAGTCGAGCAGGGCTTCGCGCTCAGCGGCGAGACGTTCGGCGTCATCGAGCATCAGCAGATTGGTCAGCCACAGGGTCAGGCAATCGACCAGCAGGCAACGCTCGGCGCTGGCGGATTCGCGCAGGACGCGGGCCAATTCGAGCGGCTCTTCGATCAGCGCCCATTCGATGGGACGGCGCGCGCGGTGGTGGGCGACGCGGTCGCTCATCTCGCCATCGAGGGGCTGGCTGGTGGCGATATAGGTCACCGCCAGGCCGCTATCGCTGGCGAGTTTTTCGGCCAGACGACTTTTGCCGGAGCGGGCGCCGCCGAGGATCAGTTGGAGCATGGTTTTATCCACAGAATTATGGGTTGAGGCAACTGGCCCCTTCGCGAGCAAGCTCGCTCCCAAAGGGTTATGAGTTGTACTCAAAATGTATGGTTAACCGCATTCACTGTGGGAGCGAGCTTGCTCGCGAAGAGGCCAGCACAAGCACCTTAAATCCCACAGAGCTGACGCAACAAGCCGGTATCCAGATGCTTCTCCACCAGATCCGCCAAGCGCTCGATATCACGCTCGCGCAAGCCGTGATAATCCACCTGCTGCACATCGCTCAACCCGGCCCAGCGCAGCAACGCTGCACTCGCCGTCGGCGATTCAAACAAGCCATGTAGATACGTGCCAAACACCTGCCCATCAGCGCTCTGCGCACCGTCGCAACGGCCGTCTTCAAGATGCACCGCTGCGTTCTCCAGCGCCGCTCCCGTGGTCACGCCCGCATGAATTTCATAGCCACTGACTTCGGCATTTTCCAGCGCCAGCCGCCCACGCACATTGCGCAACTGCTTCTCGGCTTCAAGCGTGGTGTCGAACGCCAGCAAACCCAAACCGGCACTCGTACCCGGCGCACCTTCGAGGCCGAGCGGATCATGCACCTGCTCACCGAGCATCTGCAGACCACCGCAAATCCCCAGCACTTTGCCGCCGTAACGCAGATGCCGATTGATCGCGGTATCCCAGCCATTGGCACGCAGATAGGCCAGATCGCTGCGCACGCTTTTCGAGCCCGGCAGGATGATCAGATCGGCAGCAGGGATCGCCTGCCCCGGGCCGACGAATTGCAGATCAACCTGCGGATGCAAGCGCAACGGATCGAAGTCAGTGTGATTGCTGATGCGCGGCAGCACCGGCACCACCACTTTCAGCACTTGTTCGGCCTTGTCGGTCTGGCGCTGATCGATGCCGTCCTCGGCCTCCAGATGCAGATCCATCACGTAGGGCAACACGCCGACCACCGGTTTGCCGGTGCGCTGTTCCAGCCAGTCAAGGCCCGGTTGCAGCAAAGCGATGTCGCCGCGAAAACGGTTGATGATGAAACCTTTGATCCGTGCCTGTTCGCTCGGCGACAGCAGCTCAAGGGTGCCAACCAGATGGGCAAAAACCCCGCCGCGATTGATGTCGGCAATCAGCAACACCGGGCAATCCACCGCTTCGGCAAAACCCATGTTGGCGATATCACCGGCACGCAGATTGATCTCGGCCGGTGAGCCCGCGCCTTCGACCATCACCAGCGGATACGCGGCACTGAGTCGTTCATGCGAGGCCAGCACGGCTTGCATCGCGATGGCTTTGTAGTCGTGGTAGGCAACCGCGTTCATCGTGGTGACGGCACGACCATGGATGATCACTTGCGCGCCAGTGTCGCTGTTCGGCTTGAGCAGCACCGGGTTCATGTCAGTGTGCGGTTCGAGATGAGCAGCTTGCGCCTGCACCGCTTGCGCACGGCCAATCTCACCGCCATCAGCGGTCACGGCACTGTTGAGCGCCATGTTCTGCGGCTTGAATGGTACGACCGCCACGCCCTGACGAGTTGCCCAGCGGCACAACGCCGTCACCAGTGTGCTTTTGCCGGCGTCGGAAGTGGTGCCTTGCACCATCAGGGTGGTCATGGGTGGTCCTTGGTGAAGGCTATCAAAGCCTGTTCGAGGCGCGTCTCTTCAGTCGCATCGGCGGGCAGACCAAAACGCAGACTGCTGTTGTGGGTAAATATGCGCAGGAGGATGCCGCGACGGGCCATGAATGCGTGCAGCGTTTCGGCATGCTCGGTGATCAGCCACTGGAACAGCGCGCAACCGCCCTGGGGCTTGAAGCCGTAGCGCTCAAGCAGCGTTGCCAATCGTTCGCTGGCCTCATCGCTGCGAATGCGTTGGCGGGTGTGACCTTCGGTGTCTTGCAGGCACGCCTGGCCAAGCACTCGGGTTGGCCCGCTCACGGCCCAAGGCCCGACCTGTTCGGCGAGCAGTTTGAGCAACTTGCGTTCGGCCAGGACAAAGCCCAGACGCACCCCGGCCAGACCGAAAAACTTGCCGAACGAACGCAACACGATCAGCCCGACTTGATGCGCATGCGGGGCCAGGCTCAACTGCGGCGTGTTGTCCATGAAGGCTTCATCGACCACCAGCCAGCCACCGCGCCGGGCGAGCCGCGCGTGCCAGTCGAGCAATCGTGCCGGGGTCAGGCTCAAGCCGGTCGGATTGTTAGGGTTGACCACCACCAGCACGTCGAGGCTGTCGAGAAAGAATTCGACTTCCTGCTCCAGCACTTCGCGCACGATGTAACCACTGCGCCGCCACGCTTCGGCGTGTTCGGCATAACACGGCGACAACACGCCGACCTTGCCGGCCCGGCGCAAACGCGGCAGCAACTGGATGGCCATCTGCGAACCGGCCACCGGCAGCACTTGCGCGGCACCGTAGTAATCGCACGCGGCTTGCTCCAGACCGTCATCGGTTTCCGGCAAGCGCGCCCAGGCGCGCAGCGGGATTTCCGGGATCGGAAATGGCCACGGCGCGAGGCCGCTGGACAGGTCGAGCCAGTCCGCCTCGGCAATGCCGTAATCGTGTGCAGCCTTGCGCAGCCGGCCACCGTGCTCAAGCATAGAATTCAGCCCCCACGCAGAGAATCAGCAGCCATAACCATACCCCGCGCTGGACCAATTGCCAGCCACGGTCGATGGAATCGGCATCCGCTGGAGCGCCTTCGCCGAGTTGCGGACGGTCGTGAAGTTCGCCGTGATAGATCGCCGGGCCGCCCAGCTCCACGCCCAAGGCACCGGCCCCGGCAGCCATTACCGGGCCAGCGTTGGGGCTGTCCCACTTCGGCGCCTGCGCGCGCCAGCACTTCAGCGCGAGTCGGGTTTTACCCAGCAGCGCGTAGGTTAATGCCACCAGACGCGCAGGAATGTAGTTCAACACGTCGTCGATTTTTGCCGCTGCCCAACCGAAACGCTCAAAGCGTTCGTTGCGATAGCCCCACATCGCATCGAGCGTGTTGCTCAAGCGATAGAGGACCACGCCCGGCGCACCCGCCACGACAAACCAGAACAGCGCGGCAAACACCGCATCGCTGCCGTTTTCCAGCACCGACTCGGTGGCGGCGCGGGCGACGGCGGTGCTGTCGAGTTCATCGGTCTGGCGGCTGACCAGATAGCCGACACGCTTGCGCGCCTCGTCCAGATCATCCGCGCGCAACGCGGCGGCGACCGGCGCGACATGTTCACCGAGGCTGCGCATGCCGAGGGCGCAATACAGCGCGAGAATCTCGACGACCCAGCCCACGTATGGCGCCCAGGAAAACGCCGTGGCGAGCAAGGTCAGCGGCAGCACCGCGATCACCCACGCAGTGACCCCATGGCTGCGCCAACCCCGGCCACCAGCGTTGAAGCGTTGCTCGATGCGCCCGGCGAAATTGCCGAACGCCACCAGCGGATGCCAGCGTTTCGGTTCACCCAACAGCGCATCCAGCGCCACTGCGGCGACACTCAACAACGCCACACTCATTGACTCACTCCCCAATAATTTTCGTACAGCAACTCATTGAGCGGCCGCGCCTGCGCCCACCCTTCGAGTACCAGCATCGGCGCCGGATAGAATTCCTTGACCGGCCCCAGGCATAAAACCGCCAGTGGCTTGGCACCCTCGGGCAGCTTCAGCAGATCCGCCAACGCTTGCGGCTCGAACAGCGAGACCCAGCCCATGCCCAGGCCTTCGGCGCGCGAGGCCAGCCACAGATTCTGGATCGCGCAGGACAGCGAGGCCATGTCCATTTCCGGCAATGTACGGCGACCGAAAATGTGCTTTTCGCGATTATCCATCAACGCGGCGACCAGCACTTCGGCGCAATCATTGATGCCTTCGACCTTGAGCTTCATGAACTCGTCACTGCGCTCGCCGAGGGCTTCGGCTGTGCGGATGCGTTCTTCTTCCACCAGATTCTGGATCTGCCCGCGCAGGCTGCGGTCGCTGATGCGGATGAAACGCCAGGGCTGCATCAGGCCGACGCTTGGGGCCTGGTGGGCGGCTTCCAGTAGTCGGCGCAACAGCTCCGGTTCGACGCTGCCGCCGGTGAAGTGGCGCATGTCGCGGCGTTCGGCAATGACACGGTAAACCGATTGGCGCTCGGCTTCGGAGAATGTGTTGTCGGTCATGGCCTCTTCGCGAGCAAGCTCGCTCCCACAGGGGATTGCATTGCTTCAGTCACCACCGTTTCAACTGTGGGAGCGGCCTCACGGTCTGGTGCAAACAATGCGGCAATCGCACTCGGATTCGACGGGAAATAGAAGTGCACATAAGACGCCGTCATCCGCCCTTCCCGATAAACCGCCTCGGCGCCACGCCCACCATTCGGGCTCAAACCCCGCGCAATCGGCGCCAGTTCGGTAGTCGTCAACGAATGATGATATGTGTGCCCGCGCAACGAACCTTCCGGCAGATCCACCGCTTGCAACGCCAACGCCGCCAGACGCTTCTGCATCACCGCATCGCCCTTAAGCAGCCCGACCAATTCAGCGCGGGTGCCTTCAACGTCAGTCAACGAATCGAGCAGGTACAGCATCCCACCACACTCGGCGAGCAACGGCTTACCCGCCGCGTGATGCGCGCGAATCGCCTCACACATCGCGGTGTTCTGCGACAACGCAACGTGGTGCAGTTCCGGATACCCACCGGGCAAATACAGGCTGTCCGCTTCAGGCAATTGCGAGTCGCGGATCGGCGAGAAGAAACTCAACTCGGCGCCCATCGCCCGCAACAGATCGAGACTCGCGCCGTAGGTGAAAGCAAACGCTTCATCACGGGCGACGGCAATTCGCATATTCTTCAGCAACGGCTCGACAGCGATCACGTCCGGTGCGGCAAACTCCACCGCCGGTGGCAGCGCTACCTCGCAACTGCTGGCCAATGCGTCGGCGGCGGCGTCGAGACGCACATCGAGGTCATTCAATTCACTGGCCTGGACCAGACCGAGATGGCGGCTCGGCAATTCGATGCCAGTTTCTCGGGACAACGCGCCGTACCAGCGCAGACCTTCGGTGAGGCTGCCTTCGAGCAATTGCGCATGGCGCAAGGTGCCAACGCGGTTGGCCAACACACCGGCAAACGGCAGATCTGGCTGATACTTGGCCAAGCCGAGCGCCAGCGCACCAAAGGTCTGCGCCATCGCCGTCCCATCAATCACCCCGAGCACCGGCACGCCGAAGTGCCGCGCCAGATCGGCGCTGGACGGCGTGCCGTCGAACAGGCCCATCACGCCTTCAATCAGAATCAGATCCGCCTCGGCGGCGGCTTCCCACAACAGACGACGACTTTCCTGCTCGCCGACCATCCACATGTCCAGTTGATACACCGGCGCACCGCTGGCGCGCTCGAGAATCATCGGATCGAGAAAGTCCGGCCCGCATTTGAACACGCGCACCTTGCGCCCCTGATTGCGATGCAAACGGGCGAGCGCGGCGGTGACGGTGGTCTTGCCCTGACCGGAGGCCGGCGCGGCGATGAGTACCGCCGGGCAGTGACGTGGTTGATTCAAAGTTCGACGCCTTTCTGCGCTTTGATGCCGGCCTGGAAGGCATGTTTGAGCATGCCCATTTCGGTGACCGTGTCGCCCATCTCAATCATTTCCGGCTTGGCCGCGCGACCGGTGACGATCACATGCTGCATCGGCGGACGCGCCTGCAGATCGCTGAGCACCTGATCGAGATCGAGGTAGCCGTGCTTGAGGGCGATGTTCAATTCGTCGAGCACCACCAGACCGATCGACGGATCACGCAGCAATTCGCGGGAGACCGCCCACGCGGCTTCGGCGGCGGCGATGTCACGCTGACGATCCTGGGTTTCCCAAGTGAAACCTTCGCCCATCACGTGGAAGCGCACTTGCTCGGGGAAGCGTCGGAAGAACAACTCCTCACCGGTGCTGTTACGGCCCTTGATGAACTGCACCACGCCGCACTGCATGCCGTGGCCCATGGCACGGGCGAGCATGCCGAACGCCGAGCTGCTTTTGCCTTTGCCGTTGCCGGTCAGCACCAGCACCAGGCCACACTCGTCAGGCGAGTTGGCGATGCGTTCGTCGATCACGGCTTTTTTGCGCTGCATACGCGCCAGATGGCGTTCGTCGCGCTCGGGGGAATCAGTCATGGGGGAGCTCTCCGTTGAGGCTGGATAACGGCGGGCAGGCACAAGAATAGACGGCAAAAAGCCTGGCATCGCCCACCGTGATGCCGCTGGATGGATCAGGCCGGTCTCCGGGCTCATGAGCGGCGCATGCCTGACTGCGCGCCTTCCCGCTTCTTTCGAGGCAGTGGCTCAAGGCGCAGTTTTCACTCATTTACCGTTGCGGGGGCAGCGCCGGGATCGTGGTGGTTCTTCGTGCGAAGACAACCCTCACCGGCTTCCCTGTTTCACTCTGTCGACGCAGGTCACAGAGCACCTGAAACAAGCCGCGAAGGTTAGAGGGTTGGGGGTGGAGCGTCAATTAAAGAGGCGGCCATCGGGCGAATAACTGCCGCCGATCACTTATCTGCCGCCAATCTTGTGCCACACTGATACAAATGATATCAAAGAGCCATGCTTTTCTCGAAAAGCCCACTACAACAATAAAGGATGATGACGATGCAAGGCATGATCATCAGCAACCCGCGCCTGGAATTCCTGCGCCCGGTGCTTGAACGCTGGTTTGACTGTATCGACCGCTACAACGCCGTGCGCGGCGACAGCGACACCCCTTACTGGCATGACGAGAAAGCCAATCTCGGATTGCTCTCGGCCGCAGCTTGGATGGCTGAGCTGGTCACTTTGAACGAGACTGCCACGCGCAAGCAGAACGAAGAAGGCGAGCGCAATGCCCGCGCCGATCTGTTTCTCGCCGGCGCCGAAGACCGCGCCTTTATCCAGGCCACTCAGCGCTGGCCAAAGGTTACCAACCTGAATCTGACTCAAGCCCTGCTGGACATCACCAACGACGCCAAACGCATCAGCTACGCCAGCGACCTCAAGCTCGGCTGCCTGTTTGTCGCGCCACAAAAAGCCCAGCACAGCGCCAGCCCCGAAGAACTGCAGGACATGGTCGACGACCTGCAAAAGGAACACACCTGCGCGGTCGCCTGGTATTTCCCCTACGCCTACCGCAAATTGCGCAGCGAAGCCGGCAACTATCACCCGGGCATCGCCGTGCTGTTCAAGGAAGCCCGCGGCTGAGCAGTGGAACCATCGGGCTTGCTCCCTCCTCTATGATTAGGAATGCATTCATAGGGAAGATCAGCAATGCGCAAGCCCCAGCTCGTTTTTGTCATCGCCTTCGCCGGAGGGCTCGCCGCCTGCGGTGAATCCTCCAGCCTGCAAGTCACCGACGGCACCGGCCCGTCACCCAAGCTGCCCGAACCGAACAAGACCCTGATCCCGACGGTGAACATCGCCCCGGCAATCGGCTGGCCCGAGGGCGGCAAACCGACTGCGGCGGCTGGCACCCAGGTCGCGGCATTTGCCGAAGGCCTCGATCATCCGCGCTGGCTCTATGTGCTGCCCAACGGCGATGTGCTCGTGGCGGAAACCAATGCCCCGCCGAAGCCTGATGACAGCAGTGGCATTCGTGGCTGGGTAATGAAGAAGGTCATGGGCAAGGCCGGCGCTGGCGTGCCGAGTCCGAACCGCATCACCTTGCTGCGTGACGCCGATCATGATGGCGTCGCCGAGACCCGCACGGTGTTTCTGCAGAACCTCAACTCGCCGTTCGGCATGACCCTGGTCGGCAACGATCTGTACGTCGCCGATACCGATCGCCTGCTGCGCTTCAACTACGAACCCGGCGCGACCGAGATCAAATCGCAGCCAATCAAGGTAGCCGATCTGCCGGGCGGGACACTGAATCACCACTGGACCAAAAACGTCATTGCCAGCAAGGACGGCAGCAAGCTGTACGTCACCGTAGGTTCGAACAGCAACGTCGGCGAAAACGGCCTGGACAAGGAAGAAGGTCGCGCGGCGATCTGGGAAGTTGATCGGGCGACCGGCAATCACCGCATTTTTGCCTCAGGCATCCGCAACCCCAATGGCCTGGCGTGGGAGCCCACCAGCGGCGCACTGTGGACAGCGGTGAATGAGCGCGACGAGATCGGCAGTGATCTGGTGCCGGACTACATCACTTCCGTGAAAGACGGTGGGTTTTATGGCTGGCCTTTCAGTTATTACGGTCAGCATGTCGATGTGCGTGTTACGCCGCAGAACCCGGACCTGGTGGCCAAAGCCATCGCCCCGGATTACGCGGTCGGGCCGCACACCGCCTCACTGGGCCTGAGCTTCGCCGAGGGCAACACGCTGCCGGCGCAGTTCAAGGAAGGCGCGTTTATTGGTCAGCACGGCTCATGGAATCGCAAACCGCACAGTGGCTACAAAGTGATTTTCGTGCCGTTTACCGGCGGCAAGCCGAGCGGCAAACCGATGGATGTGCTGACCGGGTTCCTCGACAAGGACGAGAATGCTTTGGGTCGGCCGGTAGGCGTGGTGATCGATCAGCAAGGTGGTTTGCTGGTGGCGGATGATGTTGGCAATAAGGTGTGGCGAGTGTCGGCCAGCAAATAATTTTCGCCATGCACAAACAACTGTAGGAGTGAGCCTGCTCGCGATAGCGGTCKAWCATTCAACATTGATGTTGAATGTGACACCGTCATCGCGAGCAGGCTCACTCCTACACATTAGCTTTTAGGCAACTTGAATTACGGGTTATGCGCCAGATGCTCCGGCTGCAATACCCGCTTGGCACTCAGATAAGCTTTCTGCCAGTACGTCTTCGACAGGCTGTCCAGCTTCACCGTGCCGCCCGTGGCCGGCGCATGCACGAAGCGCCCTTCCCCGACGTAAATCCCTGCATGACTGACCTGCGAGCCGCCATTGGTGGCGAAGAAGATCAGGTCGCCGGTCTGCAAGCCTTCCTTGCCGACATTCGGCGCCTGCATGACGATCATCTCGCGCGTGGAGCGCGGCAGCGAAATCCCCGCCGCATCACGATAGACAAAACCGATCAACCCGCTGCAATCAAATCCCGAATCCGGCGTGTTGCCGCCCCAGCGATACGGCGTACCCACCAGGCCGAGCGCGCGAAACAACACGTCTTCAGCAGCCGGCGAGAAAGCTTGCGAAGGACCGAATACGACCGGAGCGCGAACCACCGGAGCAGGTGGCGGCGTACGACTGGCGCAGGCGCTGAGCAGCGCTGCGAAGAACATCAACGTGAGGCGGGCCGACATCGTCATAAGCAGAACATCCTGATCTGGCTGCGGCTTTTTCTGCCGATGGACAGAAAACAAAACCGCCTGCGTGAGCACGCAGGCGGTTTGCCATCAATATAGATACAGGATTCTAGCGGCTACGCGGCAAACTTCAAGTAAGACTTTAACTTCACCTTGTAAAGTCTACGTCTACTCCGTTACCGGAAGCCTGATTGTCGCCGCGAACGCAGCGACAACAGTGGATTACTTGCGAGCAGTGACTACAGTCGGAGCGTTGGCCAGAGCGCGTTTCGCTTCGATGAAGGTCTTGCTCCAGTAGCTGTCACCCAGGCTGTCGATGCGAACACCGCCGCTGCGACGACTGCTGGAGTGGATGAACTGGTTGTCACCGAGGTAGATCCCGGCGTGACTGACACGACCGCGACGACCGTTGGTGGCGAAGAACAGCAGATCGCCCGGCTCAAGGTTGCTGCGCGAGACCAGCGGCGCATCGACGTTGATCATTTCGCGGGTCGAGCGCGGCAGGTTCATGCCAGCTTCTTCGCGGAACAGATAGCCGATGAAACCGCTGCAATCGAAACCGGCTTCAGAGGTACCACCGAAACGGTAACGGGTACCGATCAGGGACATGCCGCGTTCAAGGATGCTGTCGGCCAGAACAGGAAGCTGATAAGGCTTCTTGCCATTGAATTCGTTGAGCTCTTTTTCGGTGTCCAGCTCTTCCTGGTAAATAACGGAAGACTGAGCCGTGGCAGAACTTTTAACCTGTTGAGGCTGCTCTTGAACTGGAGAATGAGCAGCGCAACCGTACAACAGGGTGACGAGTGCGAGAGGCACGAGGGGTGCGAAGCGCTTTAGCATGGGCACGACCGTGGCTGATAGTTGTAAAGAAGCCGAGACTATGCCCGCTATCAGCCTCATTTGCAAATTCAATCGATCTTTTTGTGACTTCCCGGTTTCTCGTTTACATCTAAGCGCTTAAGCCCATTTGAACCGATACGCGGCCTGCGCACCTCGCAGGAAAGCGGATTTTCTGGCGCCTGAAATATGCCGAAACACGCTGAAAGCCGCGCCGTTACCAGCCTAGCGTTTCTTTCAGGAAGGGAATGGTCAGCTTGCGTTGAGCCTGCAACGAGGCCTGATCGAGCTGTTCAAGCAAGTCAAACAGCGCACTCATGCTGCGAGTGCCGCGAGTCAAAATAAAATGCCCGACTTCGTCAGTCAGGTGCAGACCGCGACGCGACGCGCGCAATTGCAAGGCGCGCAATTTGTCTTCATCGGAGAGCGGACGCATCTGAAAAATCAGCGCCAGGGTCAGGCGGGATTTCAAGTCAGCCAGTTTGACCGGCAATTCACGCGGAGAGGTGGAGGCGGCAATCAGCAAGCGCCGACCGCTGTCACGCAGACGATTGAACAGATGAAACATCGCCTCTTCCCAGTCAGCCTTGCCGGCAATCACTTGCAAGTCGTCCAGGCAAACCAACTCGTACTGTTCAAGGTTGTCGAGGATTTCAACGCCGCGGTCCATCAACTCGGCCAACGGCAAATACACAGCCGGCTCACCCATCTGCTCGAAGCGCAAGCATGCGGCCTGCAACAGATGCGTCCGCCCTACGCCGTGTTTGCCCCACAGGTAGATCAGGCTTTCTGTCCAGCCGGCGTCGGCTTCGCATAGACGCTCGACATAGCCGAGTGCAGCGGCATTGGCGCCTGGGTAGTAGTTGATGAAGGTGGCGTCGTCACGCAGACGCACACCTAGGGGCAGCTGAATCGGTTTCATGCTGACTGAACAGTTCTCAAGGAACCGTTAGTGGCCTCTGTGTAAAGTTTGCGAAGTTTATACCCGTGAAGCTGAGCGCACAATGCGACAGAGTCCAAGCAAAATCAAAGGTTTGCGTTAACACGCTGGTTTTATGACAGATTCTTTGGCGCCAGCGCCTGCAGGACACGGGCCAACCCGGCTAATCGCCGGGCCGCCCTGCACCATTACAACTCCGGCTCGTCCACACCGCTATAGATCTCGGAATCCTTGTACAAGTCGTGCACATGACGCACCAGCACCATGATCACCGCCGCCACCGGCAAGGCCAACAGCACACCGGTGAAACCGAACAGCTCGCCGCCAGCCAGAATCGCGAAGATCACCGCCACCGGGTGCAGACCAATACGATCACCCACCAGCAACGGGGTCAACACCATGCCCTCAAGCGCCTGACCAACCATGAACACCGCGACGATCCCGACCATCGGGTACAGATCACCACCGAACTGGAACAACCCGGCAATCAGCGCTGCGCCAATGCCGATCACGAAGCCCATGTACGGCACGATCGCCGCCAGCCCCGCGATCAGGCCGATCAACAGCCCCAGTTCCAGACCGACAATCATCAGGCCTGCCGCATAAATCACACCCAGCGCCAGCATCACCAGCAACTGACCACGAACGAACGCGCCCAGCACCTCATGACATTCGCCAGCCAGAGCGACTACACGCTCTTCACGATCACGCGGCAACAGGCTGCGGATCTTGGCCATCATCACGTCCCAGTCGCGCAGCAGGTAGAAACTCACCACCGGGATCAGCACCAGATTGGCCAGCCAGCCGATCAGCGCCAGACTGGAGGCCGTTGCCTGACTCAGCACCACGCCGACAATGTCGGTGGTCTGACCCATGTGCTCGCTGATCGCGGCCTTGACCTTATCGAACTTCCAGAAACCGTCCGACAACCCCAGCTTCGACTGCGCCCACGGCACAGCTGTGTGCTGCAACCAGTCGAGCATCTGCGGTGCCAGTTCGTACAGACGCAGCAACTGCTTGGCGAGCATCGGCACCAGCACCAGCATCAGTGCGGTGACGATCAGCGTGAACAACGCAAACACCGCGATCACGCCCCAGGTTCGCGACAGCCCGAGTTTTTCCAGTCGATCCACCAACGGATCGAACAGATAAGCCAGTAGCAGCGCCACCAGAAACGGCGTGAGGATCGGGTGCAGCAACCACACAAACGCGCAAAGCAGGACTACCCCACCGAGCCAGAACCAACGCCGCGTATCGGCCATGTACCACTCCTGTTGCTTCTATATAAGGAAAGACTTACCAGCGAAACCGCAACGACGGTGCTGCCGGGGTCGGGGCTGGCGCCGCGACAGGTGCTGCACCACCAGCCACTGGCTGTGGCGCCGCCACTGGAACCGGGGCTTCGGCGGGCAACTCCTGCAACTTCGCCAGCGACAACTGCGCGCGCATTTGATCGGCGCTGCCATTGACCCGATAAACGATGCGATCACCATCAACACTTTGCAGACGCACGCCAAACGGCTCGAGTAACCGCAACAGCGCCGCGTAATGTTCAAGATTCATGCCTTGGACTTCCAGGGTCTGCTGACCCGAAGCGCCGGGCTTGGCCACAAATCGTGGCGCCAGACGTTCAGCCACCGCCAGCATCACCGCATCAGCGACAGCGGCCTGATCGGCACCCTGCACACTGCCCGCCTCTTTCTGGTCGCCCAGCCACAAGTGCCACTTGGCCTGCCATTGCCCGCCTTCTTCGCGGGCATGCACCGCCAGCAAGGCGTCAGCGTTGTAGCGCTCGGAGGCGCCGCGCAACGGTGCCGGATCGGTGCCTTCCAGCGCTGGCGCCGTGGCAACCAGTTGCTCGCTCAAGTCCGCCAACGGCAAACGCAATGGCAAGCCGCGATGCTGAGCGGCGGTACGCAACGGCGCGGCAGCGGCCTGACCGTCACCGACCAGGCTAGAACCTTCGGCCGAATCATTCAGCCACCAGCTCAGAATCGACGGCCGACTGGCGCCCCACAACGACAGGCCGGCCCGACGCAGCGCCTGCTCGGTGGTCGCCGGATCGAAATCGACCTTCAGCACCTCCGGCGGCCCGGCATCGAAACCGAACTGACTGATAATTTGCTGCGGATCCTTGCGAATCGCCGCCAGCCCCGGGTTTTGCGCAGCTTTCGGATCGCCCGTCAAACGCAGCACCAACGTGTCGAGCGCCGCCTGCGTGGCGCGATCACGTTCTTCCGGCGCCTGGCCATTGACCGGCTCACGCACTTGATAAAGGCCTTTGAGATTTTCGGCGTGACTCGCCAGGCTGAGCAGAGACAAACAACCCACAAACAACAATTTACAAAAACGCATGGAAAATTCCCGTCGACAGGAGCGGCTGGAACAGGCCGCGTGAACCGGTTAAGCAAGGCTGTGACAATCTGCCATCGCAAAACATTCACACGGTAGCGGTAAGTTTTTGCACAGTGATAACGATAGACGGTTAATCGCCACACCTTATACAGGCGTTCATACGGCTCAATTGCAAAAAATTTCCGCTGATATGGCCCTGCCCGTCGGTGCGAGGATGGCCGCTGCCCCTCAAGCCTGATAAAATCGCGCGCCTTCGCAGACCGGCAACAGCCGGGCACCTCGAAACTCGCGTGAGGCCATCGCCCCGTCGATTTCGAAGTTCCCGCTGAACTCGGTCGTTACCCCTGAATCCCCTCCCCTAAAGGCCTGGATCATGAGCAAGCAACCCTCCCTGAGCTACAAGGACGCCGGTGTAGACATCGACGCCGGTGAAGCATTGGTCGAACGCATCAAGAGCGTCGCCAAGCGCACTGCGCGCCCGGAAGTCATGGGCGGCCTGGGCGGTTTCGGCGCCCTCTGCGAAATCCCGGCCGGCTACAAGCAGCCAGTACTGGTTTCCGGCACCGACGGCGTCGGCACCAAGCTGCGTCTGGCGCTGAACCTGAACAAGCACGACAGCATCGGTATCGACCTGGTTGCCATGTGCGTCAACGACCTCGTCGTTTGCGGCGCTGAGCCACTGTTCTTCCTCGACTACTACGCCACCGGCAAATTGAATGTCGACACCGCTGCCCAGGTGGTAACCGGCATCGGCGCTGGCTGCGAACTGTCGGGTTGCTCGCTGGTTGGCGGCGAAACCGCTGAAATGCCAGGCATGTACGAAGGCGAAGACTACGACCTGGCCGGCTTCTGCGTCGGCGTCGTGGAAAAATCGGAAATCATCGACGGCTCGAAAGTCGCCACTGGTGATGCGCTGATCGCTCTGCCATCGTCCGGCCCGCACTCCAACGGCTACTCGCTGATCCGCAAGATCATCGAAGTCTCCGGTGCCGACATCGAAAACATCCAGCTCGACGGCAAACCGCTGACCGATCTGCTGATGGCCCCGACCCGCATCTACGTGAAGCCGCTGCTCAAGCTGATCAAAGACACCGGCGCCGTCAAAGCCATGGCCCACATCACCGGTGGCGGCCTGCTCGACAACATCCCGCGCGTACTGCCAAAAGGCGCTCAGGCGGTGGTTGACGTGGCTAGCTGGACTCGCCCTGCCGTGTTCGACTGGCTGCAGGAAAAAGGCAACGTTGACGAAACCGAGATGCACCGCGTGCTGAACTGCGGCGTTGGCATGGTCATCTGCGTGGCTCAAGAGCACGTTGAAGTAGCCCTGAAAACCCTGCGTGACGCCGGCGAACAGCCTTGGGTCATTGGTCAGATCGCTGCTGCTGCCGAAGGCGCTGCCCAGGTTGATCTGCAGAACCTTAAGGCTCATTAATGTCCGCAACCTGTGATGTCGTGGTGCTGTTGTCCGGCACCGGCAGTAACTTGCAGGCTCTGATCGACAGCACGCGGACCGGCGACAGCCCGGTCCGCATCGCTGCAGTGATTTCCAATCGCGCCGATGCCTACGGCCTGCAACGCGCCAGTGCTGCGGGTATCGCCACCCGCGCGCTGGATCACAAGGCATTCGAAGGTCGCGAGGCCTTCGATGCTGCCCTGATCGAACTGATCGACGAATTCAAACCGAAACTTGTGGTGCTGGCCGGCTTCATGCGCATTCTCAGCGCTGATTTCGTTCGCCACTATCAGGGTCGCCTGCTCAACATCCACCCGTCGCTGCTGCCCAAATACAAAGGGTTACACACTCATCAGCGCGCGCTGGAGGCCGGTGACACTGAGCACGGCTGCTCCGTGCACTTCGTCACCGAGGAACTCGATGGCGGACCACTGGTCGTACAGGCAGTATTACCGGTAGAGTTGCACGACACGCCGCAGAGTCTGGCGCAGCGAGTCCACGTTCAGGAACACCTGATTTATCCGATGGCAGTGCGCTGGTTTGCAGAAGGCAGACTGGCACTCGGTGAACACGGTGCTTTACTGGACGGGCAGTTACTCGCGGCCAGCGGCCACTTGATTCGAAACTAGGAGATTTTATGCGTCGCGCCCTGCTCTTCGCTTGCGCTCTGCTCGCCCTGCCCTTCGCGCAGGCAGCGGACCTTCAACCGTTCTCCGCCAGCTACACCGCCGACTGGAAGCAGTTGCCCATGAGCGGCACCGCCGAGCGCAGTCTGGTCAAGGAAGCCAACGGCGTCTGGAAGCTCAGCTTCAAGGCTTCGATGATGATCGCCAGCCTGACTGAAGAAAGCACCCTGACCCTGGACAAGGACACCCTGCTGCCGCAGTCCTACCACTTTGAACGTGGCGGTCTGGGAAAAGCGAAAAAGGCTGATCTGGATTTCGACTGGAACAGCAAAATGGTCACCGGTACCGACCGTGGCGACGCGGTGAAGATTCCACTGAATCGCGGCATGGTCGACAAGTCCACTTACCAGTTGGCACTGCAACATGACGTAGCTGCCGGCAAGAAGACCATGAGCTATCAAGTGGTCGATGACGGTGAAGTCGATACCTATGACTTCCGCGTGCTGGGTTCGGAAAAAGTCGAGACCAAGGCTGGCAAGATCGATGCGATCAAGGTCGAGCGTGTGCGCGACCCGACACAAAGCAAGCGCACCACCGTCCTCTGGTTCGCCAAGGATTGGGATTACCTGCTGGTTCGCCTGCAACAGGTTGAAACCGACGGCAAGGAGTACAACATCATGCTCCAGGACGGCACCGTCAACGGCAAAGCCGTTAAAGGCAGCTGATCTGCCGTTACAGCAAAGAGCCTCGCGAAATGCGGGGCTTTTTTTGCCTGCTGGATTGGGGACTTGCGCCACCCTTGCCCCTCACCCCAGCCCTCTCCCGAGGGAGAGGAAGCCGACCGAGATGTCTGACCAGCTACATCGACCTGAAAGACCGAGTCGATTATGGATTAGATCAGGTCGGCGTAATTCTCTAATGTCCCACGGTCAGTCCCCTCTCCCTCTGGGAGAGGGCTAGGGTGAGGGCAGCCTCAGGTTCACCACACAATCAAACCGAAAACTTCGCCACCATGCTGTTCAAATCCACCGCCAACCGCGACAGCTCCTGACTCGCAGCGCTCGTTTGATTGGCCCCAGCCGATGTCTGCATCGCCAGATCACGAATATTCATCAGATTGCGATCCACTTCCCGCGCCACCGCCGCCTGCTCTTCCGAGGCACTGGCGATCACCAGATTGCGCTCGTTGATCAGCGTGAATGCCGAGGCGATCTCTTCAAGTGCAGTCCCGGCAGCCTTGGCCAGCTCCAACGTCGAACGCGCACGTACATTGCTTTGCTGCATTGAACTGACCGCCGAATCGGTACCCTGCTGAATCCCGCCAATCATCTGCTCAATCTCTTGCGTCGACTGCTGGGTGCGATGCGCCAAGGCCCGCACCTCGTCCGCCACCACAGCAAACCCACGCCCGGCATCACCGGCCCGCGCCGCCTCGATCGCAGCGTTCAGCGCCAGCAAATTGGTCTGCTCGGCAATCGAACGGATCACGTCCAGCACTTTGCTGATGCTATAGACCTTCTGCGCCAGATCTTCTACTTGGCTGGCATTGGCCGTCACATCATCGGCAAGCGATTCGATGGACAACACCGTTTGATGCACCTGTTCACGACCATGCTGGGCAATACGATCGGATTCCCGCGACGCTTCTGACGTTGCCACGGCATTGCTGGCAACCTCCTCCACTGCAGCAGTCATCTGATTGACCGCCGTGGCCGCCTGTTCAATTTCCAGGCTCTGCTGGTGCAAACCGCGCGTAGCGTCTTCCGTGACGCAACTCAGCTCCTCTGACGCCGAGGCCAATTGGCTGGAGGACTCCGAGATCTGCCGAATCGTCTCGCGCAAGTTGTGCTGCATGCTCTTGAGCGCCTGCAACAGCCGCGCCGGCTCGTCCTTGCCGCTGATGTTGATGTCGCCGGTCAGATCGCCACCCGCCACCACCTCGGCCACGCCCAACGACTGCGCCAGCGGCAACACGATGCTGCGGGTCAGCAACAGGGCCAGGCCGATGGTGATCAGCGTGGTCACGCCAATCATCACCCCGACCCACACCCGCGAATTCATGAACACCAACCGCGCAGCTTCAGTGGCGAGATTGGCATTGTGTTTATTCAGCTCAACCAGTTCGCGCAAAAGCACTGCGATTTCGTCGGCCAAAGGACTCATCTGACCGTTGAGAATGGTCGCAGCCTCCGCGACCCGATTCTGCGCAGACAACTGCATGACCTGTGCCTGAAACTCAAGATACTGGTGTTCGGCAACCTTGAAGCGATCGAACAGCTTGCGCTCCTCGGGCAACACGATCAGCACGTCATAACGCTGCTGCGCCTCACTGAGCACACCGCGCAATTCATTGAGTTTGGCAACGTTCTGTTCGAGCGCCTGCGGATCACGATTGAGCAACAGACGCATGGTCAACGCTCGCAGGCGCAGCATGTCCTGACTCATCTCGCCGACCGCCATCACGCTCGGCAACCAATTGTTATCGACCTCGTCGGACTGCGCGCGCATGTTCGACATTTGCAGCAAAGCGAACGCGCCAAGAGCAAACACCATCAGCGCCAACAAGCCAAAACCGAGGCCGGCGCGCGGGGCAATATTGAGACTACGGATACTCATTGCTCTGGTTCCTTCCAAAAGCGCTGCATCAACCCTGCAGCTGGTTGCTTAAGAAGGTATCGGCCCGGCGAAAATTTGCGTAAGACGAAAAGGCGATATCAAAAGGCCTTGATCCTTCGAACCGTTGGCATTAACGATTCAGCGTGCTTTTGCCGGACTTGAGCACCGTTCGCGGCAAGATTGCCAGGAAGTTATCCCGAGCGACTTTTTGCGCAACGTCTTCCGGCAGCGCATCAAGGAACGGTT
Organism: Pseudomonas sp. P4_D7; assembly: GCF_056401755.1. Lineage (NCBI taxonomy): Bacteria > Pseudomonadati > Pseudomonadota > Gammaproteobacteria > Pseudomonadales > Pseudomonadaceae > Pseudomonas > Pseudomonas sp. P4_D7. Next base: position 77,749 of record NZ_JBFUIR010000013.1, read on the forward strand.
TGAAACTGCGCATTTCTTCACCGAGCTTATTGAAACGCCCGACCACGTCAGAGCCGAGCATGAAACGTTCCGGATATTTCCTGACCAGCGCCAGCCACTCCACGCGCGGCGTGCCCTGTTCGTCCAGCAGGTACGGCGTGAGCATGCTCCAGGACAAGTCGATAAACAGGTTGGGATACGCCTCGAGCATGCGCGTCAGCGTGGGCAGCAAGAACTTCAGTTGTGTCTGATGCCGATGAATTTCTGCACTCGTGCCGGCGTGCGCCCAAATGAATCGCGTGTGCGGGTGATTACGCAGCGGCTCTTCGATTTCCTTCAGGTACAGCGGATTTTTCTCACGCTTGGAAGTGATGTTGGAATGCAGCATCACCGGCAGATCGTTCTCGGCGGCCAGATGATAGATCTTGGTCATCGCTTCATTGTTGGCCCGCGGCGTGTCGCCGGAGGTCAGCGCCGTGAGATCGTCATGCCGGGTAAACACTTCGCCGATGCCCTGCCAAAGCCCTGGGTAAAGGTCGAGCATGCGCTGGATATGTGCGGCGGAGTTCTTGTCGTTGGGGTTGAAGCCGGACAGGAACGGATGAAAGTACGGGCGCTGCTCGGCACTGAGTTTTTGCACGGCATCAGCAACGATCACATCGGTTGCGCTGTACCAGTAGGCGTCAGCGTCGTCACCCGCGTAATAGCGCGGACGCTTGGGTTCGTCTTCGTGCCATTTCTTCGCCACCGGAATACCGGAAATCATCACATGCTCGATGGAATTGTCCTGCATGGCTGTCAGCAATTTCGCCATGCCCGCGCTTTCCTGGAAAAAATCAACGTAATGCAGGTGCGCATCGCTGTAGGTGTAATCGCGGGCGCTGGCGCTGCCGGCAACCAGAAGAAGACAGGCAAGACTCAGACGATACAGGGACACAAGTAATCTCCGGGAAGTAGGCATAGCCTAGACCCCGCCCTGACGACAAGGGTTCATCCCGCAGGAAAGTGGAACGCGTACCGGTGGGAATGCTCTATAACTGCAAGGTCTTTTTTGATCGAACGACTTTTCCTACTGCCAGTGAGGTTCCCATGACCGTTACCGTCAATACCGTCTCCGCTGAAGGTTTTCGTCACACCGTACAGATTGATGACCACGAACTGTTTGCCGACGTGCCGAAATCCGCCGGCGGCGAAGGCACGGCGCCTGAGCCGCACGACTACTTCGATGCGGCCCTCGGCGCCTGCAAAGCGTTGACTCTAAAGATGTACGCGAAGAAAAAAGACATCCCGCTGACCGGTGTCGGAGTCGAGGTCAAACGCGACAACAGTGAAGAGCAGAAAGGCAAATACGTGCTGCACGTCACCCTCACCCTCAAAGGTGTACTCACCGATGCCCAGCGTGAGGAACTGCTGCGGGTTGCCGACCGTTGCCCGATTCACAAACTGATGACCACCAGCGACGTGACGATCGAAACCCACGCCCCGCAAGGCTTCGATAGCCAGTAACCCTCCTGATGCCAGCGGCGGGTTATGCTTCTGGCATCACCCGCTCAGTCTGGAATGCACCATGGACACGCAACCTCTGATCATCCGCCCGCGCGCCGAAGACGTCGAAGGCCAGCCGATTCTGCGTCCGCTGCCGTCAGCCAAATGCCGCAGTGTCGGGCCATTCGTGTTTTTTGACCACATGCTCGAGACGGTTTATCCGACGGGCAAAGGCATGAACATCCGACAGCATCCGCACATCGGTCTGTCGACGCTCACGTATCTGTTCGAAGGTCAGATCCAGCACAAGGACAGCCTTGGCTCGGACCAGGTGGTCAGCGCTGGCGACGTCAGCTGGATGACCGCTGGCAGCGCGATTGCTCACGTTGAACGCACGCCTGAGCCGTTGCGGGAGCAGAGCTTCACGATGCACGGTTTGCAAATCTGGCTGGCCTCGCCCAAGGAGCACGAGCAAGGTCCCGGGCATTACAGCCATCACCCGGCGGCGACCTTGCCGGTCAGCGACAACCTGGGTGTACAGATCCGCATGATTGCCGGGTCAGGCTTTTGCCTGGAATCGCCGGTGCCGGTGCTTTCTCCTACGTTGTATGCGGAAGTGAACATGCAAACGGCGACCACCCTGCTGATTCCGACCGAGCATCAAGAGCGGGCGGTTTATGTACTGAGTGGGGATGCGCAACTGAACGGTGAAGCGCTTGAACCGCATGCGCTGGCGGTATTGCCGGCCGGGGAAGAGATAAGTCTGTTTGCCGAAAGTGATGTGCACGCGGTGGTTTTTGGCGGCGCGCCGTTGGATGGGCCTCGGCGGATCAACTGGAATTTTGTCGCGAGCGATCCGGCGGCGATTGATGAGGCGCGGCGCAAATGGGCGACCGGGGACTGGCCGACGGTGCCGGGGGAAGTTGAGCGGATCGAGTTGCCGCGCTGAAAAGCACCCTCACCCCAGCCCTCTCCCTTAGGGAGAGGGAGCCGACCGAAATGTCTTGCGTCATACATCGACCTGAAAAATCTTKGCGATTATGGATTCACCAAGACACTTTCAGGTCGACGCGTTGGTTGAGCACCCACCATCAGTACCCTCACCCCAGCCCTCTCCCAGAGGGAGAGGGAGCCGACCGAGATGTCTCAGGTTATACGCCGACCTGAAAAGTCTTGGCGATTATGGATTCAGCACTGCCCTTTCAGGTCTGCGTAGTCCTTCAGCATCCCCCAATCAGTCCCCTCTCCCTTTGGGAGAGGGTTAGGCGGGCGGCGTTCCGATGAGGGGCTTTTGCTTTTCAGGCTTCAGCCCTTGAACACTTCATCCAGCAAATCATGCATCGACTTGAACGCGCGCTTCGCGGTCTTCGCGTCGTACATCATCTTGCCCGGCACATTGGCATGCGGATCAGTGAACGAGTGCACCGCACCGCCATAGCTCAGCAACTGCCAATCGACTTTCGCCGCGTTCATTTCATCCTCAAACGCCGGCAATTGCTCTTTCGGCACCAACGGGTCTGCAGCACCGTGCAGCACCAGCACCGAACCTTTAATGTTCTGCGCGTCGCCCGGATTCGGTGAATCCAGTGTGCCGTGGAACGACACCGCCGCTTTCACCGGCGCGCCGGTGCGCGCCAGATCCAGCGCACAGCAACCGCCGAAGCAGAAACCGAACACCGCCAGTTTCGAAGTATCCACCGCCGCTTCGCCCTGCTTCTGCAACTGCTCGAACGCCGCTTGCATACGCTTGCGCAGCAGCGCGCGATCATCCTTCAGCGGCATCATCGCCGCGCCGGCCTGATCAGCATTCTGCGGACGCACAGCCTGACCGTAAACGTCAGCGATCAACACCACGTAGCCCTTGGCCGCCACCGATTTGGCGATCTCTTCGGCACCGGCGCTGACGCCCATCCAGTTCGGCGCCATCAACAAACCCGGCCGCGCGCCTTTGTGCTCGGCGTCGAACGCCAGACGACCTTCATAAGGCTGGCCGTCGATCTGGTAGACCACGGAACGTACAGTGACTTCGCTCATTTCTGACTCCTGATTTGCTAAACACCAGAATGAAAAAACCCGCCGAAGCGGGTTTTTCTACGACTTGGTTAAACCGACAGTTCAACCAGCAGCTTGTTCAGGCGGCGCACATAAGCGGCCGGATCTTTCAAGCTGTCGCCGGCAGCCAGGGCTGCCTGATCGAAGAGGATGTGCGACAGGTCGCCGAACCGCTCTTCGCTCTGCTCGCCATCGAGTTTCTCGATCAGCGGGTGGCTTGGGTTGAATTCGAAGATTGGCTTCGAATCCGGCACTTTTTGCCCGCTGGCTTCGAGGATCTGGCGCATTTGCAGACCCAGATCCTGCTCGCCGATGGCCAGAATGGCCGGCGAGTCGGTCAGACGATGCGATACGCGGACTTCAGCCACGGAATCGCCCAGCGCGGTTTTCAGACGCTCAACCAGACCTTCTTTCGACTTGGCGACTTCTTCTGCAGCTTTCTTGTCCTCTTCCGAGTCCAGATTGCCCAGATCGAGGTCACCGCGCGCCACGTCGACAAAAGTCTTGCCGTCGAACTCGCTGAGGTAGCTCATCAGCCACTCGTCGATGCGGTCGGTCAGCAGCAGCACTTCGATGCCTTTCTTGCGGAAGACCTCCAGGTGCGGGCTGTTCTTGACCTGCGCGTAGGTTTCGCCGGTGAGGTAGTAGATTTTGTCCTGACCTTCCTTGGCACGGGCCAGGTAGTCGGCCAGACCGACGATCTGCTCACCGTCGTCGCCATTGGTCGATGCAAAACGCAGCAGGCCGGCGATTTTCTCTTTGTTGGCAAAGTCTTCTGCCGGGCCTTCTTTCATGACCTGACCGAAGTTCTTCCAGAAGCCTTTGTATTGCTCAGGCTCGTTTTTCGCCAGTTTTTCCAGCATGTCGAGCACACGCTTGGTCAGCGCGGTCTTCATCGAATCGATGATCGGGTCTTTCTGCAGGATTTCCCGCGACACGTTCAGCGACAGGTCGTTGGAATCGACCACGCCTTTGATGAAGCGCAGGTACAGCGGCAGGAACGACTCGGCCTGATCCATGACGAACACGCGTTGCACGTAGAGCTTCAGGCCTTTCGGCGCTTCACGCTGGTACAGGTCGAACGGTGCACGGGCCGGCACGTACAGCAGCGAGCTGTATTCGAGCTTGCCTTCGACTTTGTTGTGGCTCCAGGCCAGCGGGTTTTCAAAGTCGTGAGCGATGTGCTTGTAGAACTCCTGGTATTCCTCATCCTTCACTTCAGTGCGCGGACGGGTCCACAGAGCACTGGCGCGGTTGACGGTTTCCCATTCAACGGCTGGTGCTTCTTCGCCTTCTGCTGCTGCCGCTTCTTTCGGCAGCTCGATCGGCAAAGCGATGTGGTCGGAGTACTTCTTGATGATGTTGCGCAGACGCCAGCCATCGGCGAACTCGTCTTCAGCGGCTTTCAGGTGCAGGACAATGCGGGTGCCGCGCTCTGGTTTTTCGATGGTGGCGACTTCGAACTCGCCCTCACCTTTCGACGACCAGTGCACGCCTTCGCTGGCCGGGGTGCCGGCGCGACGGGAGTACACATCAACCTGGTCAGCAACGATGAAGGCGGAGTAGAAGCCCACACCGAACTGGCCGATCAGGTGCGAATCTTTCTTCTGATCGCCCGAGAGGTTCTTCATGAAATCGGCAGTGCCGGATTTGGCGATGGTCCCCAGGTGGGTGATCACATCGTCACGGTTCATGCCGATACCGTTGTCTTCGAGGGTTACGGTCTTGGCGTCCTTGTCGAAGCTCACACGGATTTTCAGATCAGCGCCACCTTCGAGCAACTCTGGCTTGGCCAGGGCTTCGAAGCGCAGCTTGTCGACAGCGTCAGAGGCGTTCGAGATCAATTCGCGAAGGAAAATTTCCTTGTTGGAATACAGCGAATGGATCATGAGGTGCAGCAGCTGCTTTACCTCGGTCTGGAAGCCCAGGGTTTCCTTTTGAGTTTCCACACTCATGGTCATCAAACTCCAATCAGATGGCAGTGGCCGCGACCCGAAATGGTCGGCGGCGGGTTGTCTTGTGAGTTTGGGGCGCTGTTCAGGATTTCAAGGGCTCCTCGATTTTGAAGTGCGCACGCGCGGTGGCAATCGGTTCGCTTTCAGTGCTTTGCCAGGCTGTGATCGCAACGTTGGCGACGCGCCGGCCCTGACGGCAGACCTGACATTTGGCCCAGGTATCGCGGAACTGCCCGGCGCGCAGGTAATCGAGGGAGAAGTCGATAATCTTCGGCACGCCAGGCGCACCGGTGAAAATCAACAGATGCAGGGCGGCGGCCAGCTCCATGAATCCGGCAATCACCCCGCCGTGAATCGCCGGCAATAAAGGGTTACCAATGTTGTCCTTGTTCGCCGGCAGCTTGAACAACAGTTCATCGCCGACTCGCGAACACTCGATACCGATCAGCCCGGCGTACGGGATCAGCTCCAGCAACGGCGCGTAATCACCCTCTGCATGGGCCTGCTGCAATTGTTTCTTGAGGTCGTCGATCACTGATTTTCTCCCTTGATCGCGCCGCCGAAACCTTTGGTGCCTTTAAGGCCCTTGCCCATGCGCATGAAGGTGCCAACCACATGGGCGATGGGCTGTTCGGGATCATCCTGATAAGCGAAGCCTCGGGCGAATATCACATCGGTGGTCACTCGGTAGCACTGGGCAAAGCCATACACATCCTTGTTCGGCTCGGCGGCGTGCATGTAGTCGATGCGCAGATCGAGGGTTGGACACACCTCGAACTCCGGCAACACGCACAGGGTCGACATCCCGCAGGCGGTGTCCATCAATGAAGTAATCGCCCCGCCGTGAATGACTCCCGTCCGGGGATTGCCGACGATTTTTTCGCTGTACGGCAAGATCACCGTAAGCCCTTCGGCCGAGGCGCTGTGCACCTGCAAACCGAGTACCTGACAGTGGCGCAGCGCGGAGAGAAATCGCGTCGCACGCTCAAAAACGGGATTTTCGGCCATATGATAATTACTCTCGTTAGAGCCTTTTGCCAGTAGTGTGCAAACCAGCAAAAGTTCCGTGTAAAAACAAACTTATATATCTGAAAGAAATGAGGAACTTAACCTGTAGCGCCGAGTTCTTAAGGCCAGTAGTTATTTTCCATAAGGAGAAACACCCCATGCGTAAGACTTTTGCTATTGCCTTGATGTTGACCGCTTCCCTCGGTCTCGCTGCCTGCGATAAAAAATCCGAGGACAAAGCTCAAGATGCCAACCAACATGCTGAACAAGCTCAGCAGGACATGAACAAAGCTCAGGATAAAGTGAACGACGCTGCGAAAGAAAACGCCGAAGCTGCCAAAGCTCAGGCTGAATCGAACGCTGCTGCGCAAGAAGAAGCTGCCAAGAAGCAATAATTCGCTTTTTGCTGCAGAAAAAAGAAAACCCGCCAAGTGCGGGTTTTCTTTTGTCTGGGAATTAACGCCAGAGCCGCCTTAGAGCAAGACAGTTCTAAAAGTCGGACTAATCATTAGCAACAGCGAACACAATACGCCAACTATCCAGGCCAGACTGCGCAGCTTGGGAAGATCGGCCAGGTAGAACCACAAGTAGAAGAGTCGCGCGATCACGAAGACGATCGCAAATGTGTCGATCAACCATCCTGCCGTTTGCGTGGTGTGCGCCATCAACACACCGACTGCGAACAACATGAACGCTTCGATGCTGTTCTGATGCGCCGCCAGCGCCCTCGCGCCGTAACCGGTCAATTGCGCCTGTTGCTGACGCGGCAGGTGATTGTTGTAACCACCCTGCTCTTTCATCGCTTTGCCTACCGGCATACGCGCGATATAGATCAACAGCGCACTGATAAACACACACCAGAACGGAATACTCATCAAGCGACCTCTCTGTTTGTTTCGGGAAGGGGGGCTTCTGTAGGGGTATAGACCATGACATCGAGAACGTCGGAATGAAACTCCCGGCGATACAGAACCACCACGACGCCGGCACTCATCAGCATGAACAGCCATGGACTGACAAACCAGGCCAGCATGCTCATGCCGAAGTAGTAGGAACGCAAGCCGAAGTTGAACTGGTTGGCAGCCATCGAAATCACTCGCGCCGCCCGTAAGGCGAAGGCTTTACGCTCCTGCTCCGACACCTGCCGCTCGCCAATCATCGGCGCCGACCCCACCAGAACGGCGGCAAAGTTGTACTGGCGCATACACCAGCTAAAGGTGAAAAAGGCGTAAACGAACACCATCGCCAGACACAGCAACTTGATCTCCGACATGCCCTGCGACGCCTGTTGCACCATCGGGATGTCCGCCAGCAACGAAACCGCCCGCTCTGACGCGCCAAGCACGGTGAGAATGCCGGCGAGAATAATCAATGTGCTTGAGGCGAAGAACGAGGCGTTGCGTTCAAGATTGCCAATCACGCTGGCGTCGGCGATGCGGTTGTCACGCAGCAACATACGGCGCATCCAGTCCTCGCGGTACAGGTGCAGCACACTGGCCAGACATGCTGTGTCGCGGGCTTTCCAGCCGGCATAACGGGTGTAACCGCCCCAGCAGATGACAAACCAGACGGCGGCGAGCAGGTGGATCAGGTTGGCTTGGATGAACGACATGCAATTCCCTGTGGAGTATGGATGCTACCTGTGGGAGCGAGGCTGCTCGCTCCCACGTTAGGACTTCGGCAACCCTTCGACGTTAGCCTAGGGAAAAAGACACTGCCTGAGGCGCATAAAAAATGCCCCGTATCGATTGATACGGGGCATTTCTGTTTAAGCGTTGAAGACCCGCTTATGGCGGGTCAGGCAACGTCAGGCAACCGCTTCGCTGCGCTTGCCCAGCATGCGATCGCAAACCACTGCGACCACCAGGGTCATCACACAGGGCACCAGCCATGCCAAACCCTGCTCGCTCAGCGGCAGGTGGGACAACTGCGATGGCATCCAGTCGGCCAGACCGGCGCCTTTCAGCGCGTCGATGGTGCCGAACACGAACGATACCAGCATCACCGGACCAAGAATGCGGCCGTGCTCATGCCAGAAATCTTTGCAGAAGCTCAGCGCCACCAGCACGATGCACGGCGGGTAGATCGCGGTCAGCACCGGGATCGAGAAGGCAATCAGCTTGGTCAGACCTAGGTTGGACACCAACAGCGAGAACGCCGCCAGAATGATCACCAGGGTCTTGTAGGACAGTGGCAGCACACGGCTGAAGTACTCAGCGCAAGCACAGGTCAGGCCGACCGCTGTCACCAGGCACGCCAGCGAGATCAGCACCGCGAGGAAACCGCTGCCCAGCGAACCGAAGGTGTGTTGCACATAGGCGTGCAATACCGCGGCGCCGTTGGTCGCGCCCACCGCCACTTCGTGGCTGCCGGAACCGAGGCGGAACAGGCTGACATACACCAGCGCCAGACCGACACCGGCAATCAGCCCGGCGATGATCGCGTAACGGGTGATCAGCGCGGGCGACTCGACGCCACGGGAGCGGATCGCGTTAACGATGACGATGCCGAACACCAGCGCCCCCAGGGTATCCATGGTCAGGTAACCATTGATGAAACCCTGAGAGAACGGTGCCGCCACGTATTCCGGCGTACCTTGGCCGATGTCACCCGCCGGCAAGGCGAATGCGGCGATACCGAGCACCGCCAGTGCGATGATCTTCAGCGGCGCGAGGAAACGGCCAACGGTGTCCAGCAAACGCCCAGGGTAGAGCGAGATGAAGAACACCAGCAGGAAGTACACCGAACTGTAGAGGAACAGTGCCAACGGGCTTTCGCCGGTCAGCGGCGCCAAGCCTACTTCAAAGGATACGGTCGCGGTACGCGGCGTGGCGAACAACGGGCCGACTGCCAGGTAGCAGGCAGCCGCGAGAATGCCGCCTGCTATCTTGCCGATCGGGCTGCTCAGCGTATCCATCGCCCCACCGACCTTGGCCAGTGCAACGACGGTGATCACCGGCAGACCCACCGCAGTGATCAGGAAGCCCAGCGCGGCCATCCAGACGTGAGGTCCGGCCTGCAAGCCCACGATCGGCGGGAAGATGATGTTGCCAGCCCCAACGAACAGGGCAAATGTCATAAAGCCAAGTGCCAGGATGTCCTGACCTTTCAAAACTTTCATTAAGGTAATACCACACTACTGAAATCGGAATTTAGAGGGGGATTGCCCTGTGTAATTAGGGAAATGCTGTCGATCCGTATGGGACTGACCCTTAAAGCGCGTTGCATGCCTTGTGGGCGGCAGACGCAAAAATGGCTGCTAGCCTAACGAATTTGTCGTGCGAACGCACTGTTAGAGGGCGAACTATCCGATACGCGACGTTTCCGTGTCGCGTTTTTGCATGTAATTGGGGGCAAGCCTATAAATCAGCGAATGTCAGAAACGACAAAGGCCACCCGAAGGTGGCCTTTGTTTGGTAAAGCGTCAGTTAAGCGCGAGGCTTACTTGACAGCCCAACCAGTCAGCTCGGCCAGGGCCTTGCCGATGTCTGCCAGCGAACGCACGGTTTTCACGCCTGCGTCTTGCAGTGCAGCGAATTTCTCGTCTGCAGTGCCTTTGCCGCCAGAGATGATTGCGCCAGCATGGCCCATGCGCTTGCCCGGAGGAGCAGTCACACCAGCGATGTAGGAAACAACCGGCTTGGTCACGTGTGCCTTGATGTAGGCAGCCGCTTCTTCTTCAGCCGAACCGCCGATCTCACCGATCATGACGATCGCTTCGGTCTTCGGGTCTTCCTGGAACAGCTTCAGGATGTCGATGAAGTTCGAACCCGGGATCGGGTCACCACCGATGCCGACGCAAGTCGACTGACCGAAACCGGCGTCAGTAGTCTGCTTGACAGCTTCGTAGGTCAGGGTGCCGGAACGCGAAACGATACCGACCTTGCCTGGCAAGTGAATGTGACCTGGCATGATGCCGATCTTGCACTCGCCCGGAGTGATAACGCCTGGGCAGTTAGGGCCGATCAGGACTACGCCCAGCTCGTCGCACGTAACTTTGGCGTCCAGCATATCCAGGGTTGGAATGCCTTCGGTGATGCAGACGATCAGCTTGATGCCGCCGAATGCCGCTTCCAGGATCGAGTCTTTGCAGAAAGGAGCCGGAACGTAGATCACGCTGGCGGTAGCGCCAGTGGCTGCAACTGCGTCTTTAACGGTGTTGAACACTGGCAGACCCAGGTGCTCGGTGCCGCCTTTGCCAGGAGTTACGCCACCCACCATCTTGGTGCCGTATTCGATGGCTTGCTGGGTGTGGAAACTACCTTGCGAACCGGTAATACCCTGGCAGATAACTTTGGTGTCTTTATTGATCAGGACGCTCATTATTTGCCCTCCGCAGCTTTGACAACTTGTTGAGCAGCGTCGGTCAGGCTGGTAGCAGCGATGATGTTCAAACCGCTTTCTGCCAGTACTTTAGCGCCCAGCTCAGCGTTGTTGCCTTCAAGGCGAACAACAACCGGGATTTTCACGCCGACTTCTTTCACAGCGCCGATGATGCCTTCGGCAATCATGTCGCAGCGAACGATGCCGCCGAAGATGTTGACCAGTACTGCAGCGACGTTGGTGTCGGACAGAATGATCTTGAACGCTTCAGTTACGCGTTCCTTGGTAGCGCCACCACCTACGTCGAGGAAGTTGGCTGGCTTGCCGCCATGCAGGTTGACGATGTCCATGGTACCCATGGCCAGGCCAGCACCGTTGACCATGCAGCCGATGTTGCCTTCCAGTGCTACGTAGTTCAGTTCGAACTTGGCAGCGTGCGCTTCGCGCGGATCGTCCTGCGACGGATCGTGGAAAGCCTTCAGCTTAGGCTGACGGTACATGGCGTTGGCGTCGATGTTGATCTTGGCGTCCAGGCAGTGCAGATCGCCGTCAGCCTTGATCACCAGCGGGTTCACTTCCAGCAGAGCCAGGTCGTGATCCTTGAACAGCTTGGCCAGACCAACGAAGATCTTGGCGAACTGATTGACCTGCTTGCCTTCCAGACCCAGCTGGAATGCCAGCTCGCGACCCTGGCATGGCAGAGCGCCAACCAGTGGATCGATAGTGGCCTTGAGAATTTTTTCTGGAGTGTCGTGAGCGATTTTCTCGATGTCCACGCCACCTTCGGTGGAAGCCATGAACACGATGCGACGGCTCGAACGGTCAACGACAGCGCCCAGGTACAGCTCTTTAGCGATATCAGTGCACGATTCAACCAGGATCTTGGTGACTGGCTGGCCATTGGCATCAGTCTGGTAAGTCACCAGACGCTTGCCCAGCCACTGCTGTGCGAAGGCTTTGGCGTCTTCTTTGCTGCGAACCAGCTTGACGCCGCCCGCTTTACCGCGACCACCGGCGTGGACCTGGGCTTTGACAACCCACTCGCTGCCGCCGATTTTGTCGCAAGCTTCTGCTGCTGCTTCCGGGGTGTCTACTGCGTAACCAGTGGAAACTGGCAGGCCGTATTCAGCGAACAGCTGCTTACCCTGATACTCGTGAAGATTCATGCTTTTTACCGTCTTCGTTAGGTACTGCGCATTCGGCGCTGCGCTCGTTTGAGTGCCGCGCCACCTGTGACTGCTGCTTGCGTAGCTGAGCTACGCAAGACTGCGTCCAGCGGACATTCCGCGGTGAGACTTGCTCGCAAGGCTCACGACGGGCCGTTACCGCCGTGGTTTCTTATTGTGTCTTAACGCTTCTTGCGGTTGGCAATGTGGATGGCACCGCCATTCACAGCCAGAGCAGCTTCGTGCAAGGCTTCAGACAGGGTCGGATGGGAGAAAACCATCATGCCCAGGTCTTCAGCGCTGGTGCCGAATTCCATACCGATCGCGCCCTGCTGAACCAGTTCTGCAGCGCTCGGGCCAATCACGTGCACGCCCAATACGCGGTCAGTCTTGGCATCAGCGATGACCTTGACGAAACCACCGGTATCGTTGGCGGCCATGGCACGGCCGGAAGCGGCGAACGGGAAGGTGCCGACGTTAACTTCAACGCCTTCAGCTTTCAAGGCCTGCTCGGTTTTGCCAACCCACGCGATTTCCGGGTGAGTATAAATAACCGAAGGGATCAGGTCATAGTTCATCTGGGCTTTGTGGCCCTTGATGCGCTCGACAACCATGATGCCTTCTTCCGAAGCTTTGTGAGCCAGCATCATGCCGCGAACCACGTCACCGATGGCGAAAACGCCCGGTACGGTGGTCGCGCAGTGATCGTCAACGTGCACGAAACCGCGCTCGTCGAGGGTCACGCCGCTGTCGGCAGCCAGCAGATCAGTGGTCACCGGACGGCGACCAACGGCTACGATCAGCTTGTCGAAAGTGATGGTCTGTTCGCCGTTGGCATCGGTGTAGTTCACAACGACTTCGTCGCCGTTCACTTTCGAGCCGGTTACGCGAGCGCCCAGTTTGATGTCCAGACCTTGTTTGGTCAGGGTTTTCAGCGCTTCCTTGGAAACAGCGGTGTCCGCTGCCATCAGGAAGGTGTCCAGTGCTTCCAGAACAACGACTTCGGAGCCCAGACGCGACCAGACCGAACCCAGTTCCAGACCGATCACGCCAGCGCCGATCACGCCCAGACGCTTAGGTACGGACTGGAATTCCAGAGCGCCAGTCGAATCAACGATGACTTTCTGATCAACCGGAGCCGGTGGAATGTCGATCGGACGCGAGCCTGGAGCCAGAATGACGTTTTCAGCTTCGATGACTTCAACCGAGCCGTCTGGCTTGGTGACTTCGACTTTCTTGCCAGCCAGCAGTTTGCCGTGGCCCTGGATCGAAGTAACGCCGTTGGCCTTGAACAGGGTGGCAACGCCGCCGGTCAGGTTCTTGACGATGCCAGCCTTGCGGCCAACCATCGCAGCGACGTCCATTTTGACCTCGCCAGTCGAGATACCGTGAACGTTGAAGCTTTCTTTCGCTTCCTTGTATTTCCAGGAACTGTCGAGCAGCGCCTTGGAAGGAATGCAGCCCACGTTCAGGCAGGTGCCGCCCAGGGCTTGCTTGCCTTCAGCGTCGGTGTACTTCTCGATGCAGGCAGTGGTCAGACCCAGCTGCGCCGCCTTGATGGCAGCCACGTAGCCACCAGGGCCAGCACCGATCACTACTACGTCAAATTTCTGCGACATTCAAAAAATCCTCTTTAGCGAAAAGCTTCAAGCCGCGCGCTGCAGGCTGTACCACCGTTTCCGGCGATACCCCCACAGCCCGCGACTGCTTCTATCAGATATCCAGCAACAGACGAGCCGGATCTTCCAGCAGGTTCTTGATGGTCACCAGGAAAGTCACAGCTTCTTTGCCATCGATCAGACGGTGATCGTAGGACAGTGCCAGGTACATCATCGGACGGATAACGACCTGACCATTGATGGCCATAGGACGCTGGATGATGTTGTGCATGCCCAGAATCGCTGCCTGCGGCGGGTTGACGATCGGGGTCGACATCATCGAACCGAAGGTACCACCGTTGGTGATGGTGAAGGTACCACCGGTCATCTCGTCCATCGACAGTTTGCCGTCACGGGCTTTCTTGCCGAAGGTGGCGATGCCGCCTTCGATTTCAGCCAGGCTCATCAGTTCGGCGTTACGCAGAACCGGAACCACCAGACCGCGATCGCTGGAAACGGCAACGCCGATGTCCGCGTAGCCGTGGTAAACGATGTCGCCGCCGTCGATCGACGCGTTGACAGCCGGGAAGCGTTTCAGCGCTTCGGTGGCCGCTTTCACGAAGAACGACATGAAGCCCAGGCGTACGCCGTTGTGGGACTTCTCGAACAGATCCTTGTACTTCGAACGCAGGGCCATGACTTCAGTCATGTCGACTTCGTTGAAAGTGGTCAGCATCGCCATGTTCGACTGTGCTTCAACCAGACGCTTGGCCACGGTGGCACGAACGCGGGTCATCGGTACGCGCTTCTCGATGCGGTCGCCAGCGGCGAACACAGGAGCAGCAGCCGAAGGAGCAGCAGCCTTGGCAGGTGCGGCAGCCGGAGCGGCTTTCTTGGCAGCAACAGCAGCAACCACGTCTTCCTTGGTCACACGACCGCCCTTGCCGGTGCCGGCAACGGAAGCGATGTTGATGCCGTTTTCTTCAGCCAGCTTGCGCGCAGCAGGAGCAGCAACAGGATCGTCTTCGCCTTCGGCAGCAGCTGGAGCAGCGGCAGCGGCCGGAGCAGCAGCGGCGGCTGGGGCAGCGGCAGCAGCGCCGCCCGCTTCGATGGAGCCCAGCACTTCGTCGGACAGAACGGTGTCGCCTTCGTTCTTGACGATTGCGCCCAGCACGCCATCAGCGGTAGCCAGAACTTCCAGTACGACTTTGTCGGTTTCGATGTCGACGATCAGGTCGTCGCGCTTGACAGCGTCGCCCGGTTGTTTGTGCCAGGTGGCAACGGTGCCATCGGCAACCGATTCCGGGAAAGTGGGGGCTTTGATCTCGATAGCCATTATCTGTGGTTCCTTAAATTCGGTTTCAGGTGCGCGAAGGCGTTAAATGGTAAACGCGTCTTGCAGGAGTTTTTCCTGCTGCTCGGCGTGCATCGATGCGTAACCACAAGCTGGGGCAGCAGAAGCCTCACGGCCCGCGTACTCAAGTACGAGAGACTTGTCGAGGTTACCGATGCTGCGACGCAAGTGGTGCTGGCTGCAGTACCAGGCGCCCTGGTTCATCGGCTCTTCCTGACACCAAACGGCATTTTTGACGTTGGTGTATGGAGCCAGGACTTCTTTCAAGTCGTCCTCAGGGAATGGATACAGCTGCTCGATACGCACGATGGCGATATCTTCACGGCCTTCGGCACGGCGTTTTTCCAGCAGGTCGTAGTAGACCTTGCCGCTACACAGAACAACGCGCTCGACCTTTTTCGGGTCCAGAGCATCGATTTCCGGGATCACGGTCTGGAACGAACCTTCGGCCAGATCTTCCAGGGTCGAGATGGCCAGCTTGTGGCGCAGCAGCGACTTCGGCGTCAGCACGATCAACGGCTTGCGCAGCGGACGAATCACCTGACGACGCAGCAAGTGGTAGATCTGTGCTGGCGTAGTCGGTACGGCAACCTGAATGTTGTGCTCGGCGCACAATTGCAGGTAACGCTCAAGACGTGCCGAGCTGTGCTCAGGACCCTGACCTTCGTAACCGTGTGGCAGCAACATGGTCAGACCGCAGAGACGGCCCCACTTGTGCTCGCCGCTGGTGATGAACTGGTCGATTACAACCTGTGCACCGTTGGCGAAGTCGCCGAACTGGGCTTCCCAGATCACCAGCGCATCCGGCGTGGTGGTCGAGTAACCGTATTCGAAGGCCAGTACCGCTTCTTCCGACAGGAACGAGTCGTACAGGTCAAAGCGTGGCTGACCGTCGTACAGGTGCTGCAGCGGAATGTAGGTACCCGCGTCTTTCTGATTGTGCAGCACAGCGTGACGGTGCGAGAACGTACCGCGGCCGATGTCCTGACCGGTCATACGGATCGGGTGACCTTCGAACGCCAGGGTCGCGTACGCCATGGTTTCGGCGTAACCCCAGTTGATCGGCAGGCCGCCGGCTTGCATCTTCTGACGGTCTTCGTAGATCTTCGAGACCTGACGCTGAACCACGAAGCCTTCCGGAATTTCCAGCAGCTTGGCGGACAGTTCTTGCAGGGTCTTCAGATCAAAGCGAGTGTCGTGACGCGCAGTCCAGGCGTGGCCCAGATACGGACGCCAGTCCACGAACAGCTCTTTGTTCGGCTCTTTGACCAGCGATTTCACTACGTGCAGACCGTTGTCCAGCGCGTTGCGGTATTCATCGACTTTCGCCTGAACACGCTCTGCGTCCAGCACACCGCCCTGGGTCAGACGATCAGCGTACAGCTCACGGGTGGTGCGCTGTTTGGTGATCTGCTGATACATCAGAGGCTGGGTGCCGCTAGGCTCGTCAGCTTCGTTGTGGCCGCGACGACGGTAGCAGACCAGGTCGATCACCACGTCACGCTTGAACTGCATGCGGTAGTCGATGGCCAGCTGGGTCACGAACAATACGGCTTCCGGATCATCACCATTCACATGGAGGATCGGCGCCTGGATCATCTTCGCGACGTCGGTGGCGTACTCGGTGGAGCGCGAGTCCAGCGGGTTGCTGATGGTGAAACCGACCTGGTTGTTGATCACGATGTGCACGGTACCGCCGGTCTTGAAACCGCGGGTCTGCGACATCTGGAAGGTTTCCATGACCACGCCCTGACCTGCGAATGCAGCGTCACCGTGGATGGAGATCGGCAGAACCTTCTCGCCAGTGGCGTCATTACGACGATCCTGACGGGCGCGCACCGAACCTTCGACCACCGGGGAAACGATTTCCAGGTGGGACGGGTTGAACGCCATGGCCAGGTGAACTTCACCGCCGGCGGTCATCACGTTGGACGAGAAGCCCTGGTGATACTTAACGTCACCGGAACCCAGCTCGACCTTCTTCTTGCCTTCGAACTCGTCGAACAGCTCGCGCGGGTTCTTGCCGAAGGTGTTGACCAGCACGTTCAGACGGCCACGGTGGGCCATGCCGATGACGACTTCCTTGGTGCCGTAGGAACCGGAACGCTGGATCAGTTCGTCGAGCATCGGAATCAGGCTTTCGCCGCCTTCCAGACCGAAACGCTTGGTGCCCGGGTATTTGGTGCCCAGGTATTTTTCCAGGCCTTCACCGGCGGTTACGCGCTCAAGCAGGTGGCTCTTGATGTCGGCGGAGTACGTCGGACGACCACGCACGCTTTCCAGACGCTGCTGGAACCACTGGCGCTGCTCGGAATCGGTGATGTGCGTAAATTCAGCGCCGATGGTGCGGCAATATGTCTGCTGCAACGCTTCGTGAATTTCGCGTAGGCTCGCTTCCTCTTTGCCGATGAACAGGTCGCCGGCACGGAAGGTCGTATCAAGATCGGCATTGGTCAAGCCGTAATGATTGATCGACAGGTCTGCAGGTGCAGGACGCTGCCACAGCCCCAGCGGGTCAAGCTGGGCTGCCTGGTGGCCACGCATACGGTAGGCCTGGATCAATCGCAACACTTCAACTTGCTTCTTCTCGTGCTCACTGCTCACGCTGCCGGCGGAAACCGGTTGGGCGCGGCGCTGGTTCTTTGCCAGCAGCACGAAATGATCGCGAATCGTGGAGTGCGAAACATCAGTGGCAGAGTTGCCGTCGGCAGGCAACTTCTGAAAGTAGGTGCGCCACTCTTCTGGCACAGCGTTAGGGTCGTGCAGGTAGAGCTCATAAAGCTCTTCCACATAGGCAGCGTTTCCACCTGAAAGGTAGGCGCTGTTCCACATGCGCTGCATCACGCTTTCTTGCATGCTTGGTCACCCTCGGTTAGGGGAACACCATCGATGTCGACACCGAGCAAACTTGCAGAAGTCCGAATGCAGCGACTAAAACAAGCCACTTAGGATCACACTGATAGTCCGGGTACCAGCCCGGATGCCCCTGCTTGTCTCATTTCTTCAAAATAAGAGCGGCAGCTTGTGGCTACTGCTCTGGTTATAGCCATGACGCGGGTTGAAGCCCGCGCCACAGCCTCTACGGTACAGCGGTTACAGCAGCTGAATCACACGCCGCTCGAAAGCAGCATGTTACGGATGTGACCGATGGCCTTAGTCGGGTTCAGGCCTTTCGGACATACGTTGACGCAGTTCATGATGCCCCGGCAGCGGAAGACGCTGAACGGGTCATCGAGCGAAGCCAGACGCTCGGATGTCTTGGTGTCACGGCTGTCTGCCAGGAAGCGATAAGCTTGCAGCAGCGCAGCTGGACCCAGGAACTTGTCCGGGTTCCACCAGAAGGACGGGCAAGAGGTCGAGCAGCAAGCGCACAGGATGCACTCGTACAGACCGTCGAGTTTTTCACGCTCTTCTGGCGACTGCAGACGCTCGATGGCCGGAGCCGGCGTGTCGTTCTGCAGGTAAGGCTTCACCTTCTCGTATTGCTTGTAGAAGATGCTCATATCGACGACCAGGTCACGGATAACCGGCAAACCTGGCAGCGGACGAACGATCAGCTTGTTACCTTTTACAACGGCGGACAGCGGCGTGATGCACGCCAGACCGTTTTTACCGTTGATGTTCATGCCGTCGGAGCCGCAGACGCCTTCACGGCAAGAGCGACGATAGGAGAAACCCTCGTCCTGCTCTTTGATCAGAGCCAGCACGTCCAGCACCATCAGGTCTTTACCACCGGTATCGACCTGGAATTCCTGCATGAACGGCGCAGCGTCCTGATCAGGGTTGTAGCGATAAACACTGACATTCAACATGGCGGTCACCCTTAATAAGTCCGGACTTTAGGTTCGAAAGTCGGAACAGTCTTCGGCGAGAAGTTCACGGCACGCTTGGTGACGCGCTTGTCACCCGGGAAGTATAGGGTGTGGCACAGCCAGTTTTCGTCATCACGATCTTCAAAGTCTTCACGGGCGTGAGCACCGCGGGACTCTTTACGTACTTCGGCCGCGATGGCGGTAGCTTCAGCCACTTCTAGCAGGTTTTGCAGTTCCAGCGCTTCGATACGTGCAGTGTTGAACGCCTGCGACTTATCGTTGATCTTCACGTTGGCGATACGCTTGCGCAGATCGGCCAGCTGAGCAATACCCTTCTGCATGTATTCGCCAGTACGGAATACACCGAAGTAGTTCTGCATGCAGCTCTGCAGCTCGCGACGCAGGGTAGCGACGTCTTCGCCGTCAGTACGGTTGTTCAGTGCGTTCAGGCGCGACAGGGCAGCTTCGATGTCGGCTTCGGTAGCGTCGTCGTATTCGATGCCGTCGGTCAGGGCTTTTTCCAGGTGCAGGCCGGCAGCGCGGCCGAATACCACCAGGTCGAGCAGCGAGTTGCCGCCCAGACGGTTGGCACCGTGAACCGATACGCAAGCCACTTCACCTACCGCGAACAGACCAGGAATGATCTGATCCACGCCATCGGCGTTCTGGGTGATCGCCTGGCCATGGATGTTGGTGGCAACGCCGCCCATCATATAGTGGCAAGTCGGAACAACCGGAACCGGCGCAACAACCGGGTCAACGTGGGCGAAAGTCTTCGACAGTTCGCAGATGCCTGGCAGACGGCTGTGCAGCACTTCCTCGCCCAGGTGGTCGAGCTTGAGCATCACGTGGTCGCCATTCGGACCGCAACCGTTGCCAGCGATGATTTCTTTAACCATCGAGCGAGCAACCACGTCACGACCGGCAAGGTCTTTGGCGTTCGGAGCATAACGCTCCATGAAACGCTCGCCGTGCTTGTTGATCAGGTAACCACCTTCACCACGGCAACCTTCTGTAACCAGTACACCGGCACCGGCGATGCCGGTCGGGTGGAACTGCCACATTTCGATGTCTTGTACCGGTACGCCAGCACGCAGAGCCATGCCGACGCCGTCACCGGTGTTGATCAGGGCGTTGGTAGTGGAAGCGTAGATACGACCTGCACCGCCGGTAGCCAATACGGTGGCTTTGGCGCGGATGTAGGAAGTTTCGCCAGTTTCGATGCAGATCGCGATCACACCGACGAAATCGCCTTCCTGGTTTTTCACCAGGTCGACAGCGTAGTACTCGTTCAGGAACGTGGTACCGGCTTTCAGGTTGCCCTGATAAAGGGTGTGCAGCAGGGCGTGACCGGTACGGTCGGAAGCTGCGCAAGTACGCGCAGCCTGGCCGCCTTTACCGTAGTCCTTGGACTGACCACCGAACGGACGCTGGTAGATACGGCCTTGTTCGGTACGCGAGAACGGCAGACCCATGTGGTCCAGCTCGAAAACCGCGGCCGGGCCTTCCTGACACATGTATTCGATAGCGTCCTGGTCACCGATGTAGTCGGAGCCCTTGACGGTATCGTACATGTGCCAGCGCCAGTCATCGTTCGGGTCAGCAGACGCGATCGCGCACGTGATGCCGCCCTGAGCGGATACAGTGTGCGAACGGGTCGGGAAAACCTTGGTGATCACGGCAGTCTTGTGACCGCCCTGTGCCAGTTGCAGCGCAGCGCGCATGCCGGCACCGCCACCACCAATAATGATGGCGTCGAAAGAAATCGTTGGAATGTTAGCCATGACTCAGATACCCCAGAGAATCTGCACACCCCAGACGAAGTAAGCGAACATCGCAACGCCGCATACTGCCTGGAAAAGGAAACGTATCGCCGTTGCGGACTTGCCGAACGCCATCGGCGTCAGGTAGTCAGTCGCGATGGTCCACATGCCAACCCAGGCGTGAGCGCCGAGAGCAACAAGGGCCAGGAGGCTGAAAATACGCATCCCGTTGTGGGCGAACAGTTCATGCCACTGGGCATACTCGAGGCCAGGGTGGGCCACGACGTATCCGATCAGAAAGATGAAGTAAGCCGCGAGAACGACCGCAGACACACGTTGCGCCATCCAGTCATAGAGGCCCGAACGCGACAGGTTCGTGACGTTAGTTACCATATCCAAACTCCTGCCAGAACGATTACCACCACGGAAACGGCGATAACGATTTTCGAGCCCAGCTTGCCGCCTTCCAGCGTCTCACCGATGCCCATGTCCATGATCAAATGGCGCACACCGGCTACCAGGTGATACAGCAGAGCGGACAGGATGCCCCAAATCACTAGCTTGGCTAGCGGACTGGTCAGACACGCTTTCACCTGACCGAAGCCTTCCTCGGAACTGAGCGACTTGTCCAATGCATAAAGCATGATGGCAAGGCACACGAAGAGGATGACACCGGAGATACGGTGAAGAATGGACGTGTAAGCAGTGACTGGGAGTTTGATGGTCCTTAGGTCTAGGTTTACAGGTCGTTGGCTTTTCACGGCTTTTTTTTCACACTGAAGAGCCCCTAACAATCAGGGCAAAGTTGTTGGGGAGTGCACTGGTCAGGTAACCACCACCCAGGGATGCGACCCCCAATGAAAGCAAGCCCAAAAGCCCTTGGCGGTCGGTGGCCGAGTATAGACAGTTAGGCTACTAATGACAACGCAATCACCTACCCCAAATAGCTGATTGCACAAGTCGTATAAAAGGCGTAAATGGCAGTCAATTTCGAGGAAAAAGTGCGCTTAAAGCCTTCTGGAGCAAGACTTTAGGCAAATTGACATTCGAATTTATCTCACTATAGTGGTGCGGGCCCTGCGTGGGGGGTCTGTCTGATGGTTCAAGCATAAATAGGAGGCCACATGGCTGACAAAAAAGCGCAGTTGATCATCGAGGGCGCAGCCCCCGTCGAGCTGCCCATTTTAACCGGCACCGTTGGTCCCGATGTAATCGATGTTCGGGGCCTGACGGCCACGGGCCGCTTCACTTTCGACCCAGGCTTCATGTCGACCGCCTCGTGCGAGTCGAAGATCACCTATATCGACGGCGACAACGGCATTCTGTTGCACCGCGGCTACCCGATCGAACAACTGGCTGAAAAGTCGGACTACCTGGAAACCTGCTACCTGCTGCTCAACGGCGAACTGCCGACCGCAGAACAGAAGGCCCAGTTCGTCAGCACCGTGAAAAACCACACGATGGTTCACGAGCAGTTGAAAACCTTCTTCAACGGTTTCCGTCGCGACGCCCACCCGATGGCCGTCATGTGCGGTGTAGTCGGCGCCCTCTCGGCCTTCTACCACGACTCCCTGGACATCAATAACCCGCAGCATCGCGAAATTTCCGCGATCCGTCTGGTTGCCAAGATGCCGACCCTGGCAGCGATGGTTTACAAGTACTCCATGGGACAGCCCATGATGTACCCGCGCAACGACCTGACGTACGCGGAAAACTTCCTGCACATGATGTTCAACACCCCGTGCGAGATCAAACCGATCAGCCCGGTGCTCGCCAAGGCCATGGACCGGATCTTCATCCTCCACGCCGACCACGAGCAGAACGCTTCGACCTCCACCGTGCGTCTGGCAGGTTCTTCGGGTGCCAACCCGTTCGCTTGTATCGCCGCCGGTATCGCCGCACTGTGGGGCCCTGCCCACGGCGGTGCGAACGAAGCTGTTCTGACCATGCTTGACGAGATTGGCGATGTTTCGAACATCGACAAGTTCATCGCCAAGGCCAAGGATAAGAACGATTCGTTCAAACTGATGGGCTTCGGTCACCGCGTTTACAAGAACCGCGACCCTCGCGCGACTGTAATGAAGCAGACCTGCGACGAAGTACTGAAGGAACTGGGCATCAACAACGATCCGCAACTCGAACTGGCCATGCGCCTGGAAGAGATCGCGCTGACTGACCCGTACTTCATCGAGCGCTCGCTGTACCCGAACGTCGACTTCTATTCGGGGATCATCCTCAAGGCGATCGGCATTCCGACCAGCATGTTCACTGTGATTTTCGCGCTGGCGCGTACTGTTGGCTGGATCTCCCACTGGAAAGAAATGCTCTCCAGCCCGTACAAGATTGGCCGTCCGCGCCAGTTGTACACCGGCTACGAGTCGCGTGACATTACCAAGCTGGAAGACCGCAAATAAGATTTGTCTTGCGATAACGTCTTAAGTTGTATCGGGAACGGCCTCTATTTATATAGGGGCCGTTTTTGTTTGTCTGGGATTTGGGGCTTTGGGATTGGGATTGGGATTGGGGGCATATCCGTTGCTGCGGGTGTTGCCGCTGGCGGTTTCGCTCTTACAGCGAGTCACCTTTTCCAAACGCCGAAAAGGTAACCCAAAAGGCTTTGCCCCTGGCGTACGGCACTTCGCTGAGGCTCAGTGTTCCCTCGCTACGGTGTCCATCCGGGGGCATCGCCTACAGTTTGCTTCGCTGCACCTCCTCTCGATGTATGCGGCTTCGCCGCACGGCGCTGCGCGCCTAACCCCCGGATGAACACCTACGCTCGGCCTGCCGATGGGGCAAAAGATCAAAAACCAAAGCCAAAGCCAAAGCAAGATCACAAGCCAGATCAAGAGCCCCTCACCCTGGCCCTCTCCCGGAGGGAGAGGGGACTGACCGAGGTGTTTGGGAGAGGTACGCCGACGTGCAATACCGCGTTGAACACAAATTTTGAAAAGCTCACCATCGGCTCCCTCTCCCTCGGGAGAGGGCTGGGGTGAGGGGCGAATCCAACACAAAACCACAGCCGACCGCGCTGTGTTCTTCACCACTCAACAGGATGAGCGTTAGCTAGGCCGCAGCTCTTGATCTGTAAGGCGACGTCGGAAGGCTGAGTGGAGGGATTGATCCGGACGGGGGAGCGCAGCGACCGTTTGGCGCAGCCAAACACAGCGAGAGGAGGTGCAGCGAAGCAAACCGTAGGCGCTGCGCCCGGATCGATCCCGCAGCGAAGGAACCCCGAGCCCCGGCGAGCGGGCCGCACGTAGGAGCAAGCGTTTTTTTTCTTACTTTTTTTAGGCGTTTGTAAAAAAAGTGAGTCGCCGTAAGGGCGAAACCCTAATCAGCCGTTACCGCAGCAACGGATATGTACACAGCTCTAGCCGATAACCGCCCAATAAAAATGCCCCGATCTCTCAACCGGGGCATTCAGCACAACATTACAAAACCATCAAACCATCAATGCGAAACCGCCCCACTCGCCCCCAACCCAGTCTGCGAACGCACAAACTGCGGGAAGAACAGCGCCCGCTCGTTATCCGCAGCCGTCGACTTGTCAGTAATCGAGAAGAACCAGATCCCGACAAAAGCAATGATCATCGAAAACAACGCCGGATACTCGTAAGGGAAGATTGCCTTCTCATGATGCAGAATCTGCACCCAGATGGTCGGGCCAAGGATCATCAAGCCCACCGCACTCACCAGACCCAACCAGCCACCAATCATCGCGCCCCGAGTGGTCAGCTTCTTCCAGTACATCGAAAGCAACAGCACCGGGAAGTTACAGCTGGCAGCGATCGAGAACGCCAAGCCCACCATGAACGCAATGTTCTGGCTTTCGAACAAGATACCCAAGCCAATAGCCAGAATACCCAGCGCAACCGTGGTGATCTTCGAAACGCGAATCTCATCCTTGTCGTTAGCCTTGCCCTTCTTGATCACGCTGGCATACAGATCGTGAGAGACCGCCGAAGCACCGGCCAGGGTCAGACCCGCCACTACCGCCAGAATGGTCGCAAACGCTACAGCCGAGATAAAGCCCAGGAAAATACTGCCGCCCACCGCGTCAGCCAGGTGCACCGCCGCCATGTTATTGCCGCCGAGCAGAGCGCCCGCCGCATCTTTGAAGGCCGGGTTGGTGCTGACCAGCAGGATCGCGCCGAAGCCGATGATGAACGTCAGGATGTAGAAGTAACCAATGAAGCCAGTGGCGTAGAGCACGCTCTTACGCGCTTCTTTGGCGTCACTCACGGTGAAGAAACGCATCAGAATGTGCGGCAGGCCAGCGGTACCGAACATCAGTGCCAGGCCGAGGGAGAACGCCGATACCGGATCTTTCACCAAACCGCCCGGGCTCATGATCGCCTCACCTTTCGGGTGAACCTTGATCGCCTCGGAGAACAGCATGTTGAAGTCGAAGTTGACGTGCTTCATCACCATCAGCGCCATGAACGAGGCACCGGACAGCAGCAGCACCGCCTTGATGATCTGCACCCAGGTGGTCGCCAGCATGCCGCCGAACAGCACGTACATGCACATCAGGATACCGACCAGAATCACCGCCACGTAGTAGTCGAGACCGAACAGCAGCTGGATCAGCTTGCCGGCACCAACCATTTGCGCGATCAGGTAGAACGCCACCACCACCAGCGAGCCGCAGGCCGATAGCGTGCGGATCTGGGTTTGCCCGAGGCGGTAGGACGCCACGTCGGCAAAGGTGTATTTCCCCAGGTTACGCAGACGCTCGGCGATCAGGAACAGAATGATCGGCCAGCCCACCAGGAAGCCGATCGAGTAGATCAGGCCATCGTAGCCGGAGGTGAACACCAGSGCGGAAATCCCCAGGAAGGAMGCCGCGGACATGTAGTCACCGGCAATCGCCAGACCGTTCTGGAAACCGGTGATTTTGCCGCCCGCCGCGTAGTAGTCGGCAGCCGACTTGTTACGCTTGGACGCCCAGTAAGTGATGCACAGGGTCGCACCGACGAACACCACGAACATGGCAATCGCCGCGACATTGAGCGGTTGTTTGTGAACTTCACCGGTCAGGGCGTCAGCGGCCCAGACCGCAGGCGCGAACGCCGAGATGCTCAGAAGAGCCAGTAGACGCCGGATCATTGCTGAGCCTCCTTGAGAATCGCATTGTTCAGGTCGTCAAACTCGCCATTGGCGCGGCGCACATAGATACCGGTCAGGACGAAGGCCGAGACAATCAGACCGACACCGATCGGAATGCCCCAGGTAATCGAAGATTCAGGACTGAGTTTCGCCCCGAGCACTTGCGGCCCGTAAGCGATCAACAGAATGAATGCGGAGTACAGCCCGAGCATGATTGCCGAGAGAATCCAGGCGAATCGTTCCCTTTTCTGAACCAGCTCCTTGAATCGGGGACTGTTTTGAATCGAGAGGTAAATGCTGTCGTTCATTGTTTTTATCCTCGCAGCACAGATTATTGTTGGAACATAGCTAATGTATGCGGCTGCGAGCGCGGTAACAGACGACCTTAGTAGTAGAACGCCATGACACTTTTGCCAATTTCCGGTACACACAAAACAACTGTGGGAGCGAGCTTGCTCGCGAAGGCGTCGGATCAGTCGATATTTGCATCAACTGACAGATCGCATTCGCGAGCAGGCTCGCTCCCACAGGGTTAGGCGGTGTGGCGGTTATTTGGTCCAGTCAGCCACGCGATCCGGGTGTTTGGCCACCCAATCCTTGGCCGCGGCTTCAGGTTTGGCACCGTCCTGAATCGCCAGCATGACTTCGCCGATTTCGTCTTTCGACGCCCACTGGAAGTTCTTCAGGAACTTGGCCACTTCCGGCGCCTTGGTTGCCAGCTCTTTGCTGCCGATGCTGTTCACGGTTTCAGCTGCGCCATACACGCCTTTCGGGTCGTCGAGGAAGCGCAGTTTCCACTTGGCGAACATCCAGTGCGGCACCCAACCCGTGACGGCGATGGATTCGTTTTTCTTCTCGGCACGGGTCAGCTCGGCAATCATGCCGGCGCCCGAACTGGCTTTGAGGCTGTATTTGTCGAGGCCGTAATCCTTGATCGCCTGATCAGTCTTGAGCATTACGCCTGACCCGGCATCGATGCCGACGATACGGTTTTTGAAGGTGTCGTCGGTTTTCAGGTCTTCGATCGACTTGGCTTTTACATACTCCGGCACGATCAGGCCGATTTTCGCATCCTTGAAGTTCGGGCCGTAATCGACGACCAGATCCTTGTTTTTCGTCCAGTATTCGCCGTGGGTCACGGGCAGCCAGGCCGAAAGCATGGCGTCGAGTTTGCCGGTGGCTACGCCCTGCCACATGATCCCGGTGGCAACGGCTTGCAGTTTCACGTCGTAGCCGAGTTTCTGCTTGATCACTTCAGCCGCTACGTGGGTGGTCGCAACGCTGTCGGACCAGCCGTCAACGTAACCGATGTTCAGGGTCTGTTTTTCTGCGCTGGCGAAAGTGGAACTCATCGCAAGCACCACAGCGGCACCTGCGCCTAAAAGTCGTCGCATCTTCATCGTTACTTCCCCGAAATGCTGCGCCCGACGGATGCCGGGCATCGTCAACGTATTGTTATGGTGCACAGCGCCCCCATCACGCCTGACCGCAAACCAACTCGAACATCAGCGGAGTACTGATGCCTTGATCATCAACCTGACGCCGCAGGCGACCTGCTCTGTCAGCGACCTCAAGGCAACGAGAAACGACATCAGAAGGCCATTAATCGCGGCTATATAAATGACGCCAAATAATCCGCCCGAACTTTGCATGTGCAAATCATGCCGGTCACCAACCCCTCTATAAATGCAGGTAACATGCCTCGCTTTGCAGCCACTCGGCCTGACCATGTCCGCGACTTCCCGCTTCCCCTTTCTGCCTTATCTCTTCGCCTGCCTGCTCGGGCTGTTTGCCCTCGGCGGCTTCTGGTACGGCCTCGGCCAACCAGTGATCCTGCCCGACGCCGCGACCCCGACGCATAAATTGCAGTGCGCCTCCTACACCCCGTTCGATAAAGACCAATCGCCGTTCGACGTGCCGTTCAAACTGCGCCCGGAGCGCATGGACGCCGACCTCGCATTGCTGGCGACACGCTTTGAGTGCATACGCACTTACTCGATGACGGGCCTTGAGGCGCTGCCGGATCTGGCGCGCAAACACGGCTTGAAATTGATGATCGGCGCGTGGGTCAACAGCAACCCGGTGGACACCGAAAAGGAAGTCGACCTGCTGATCAAATCGGCCAACGCCAACGCGGATGTGGTCAGTGCAGTGATCGTCGGCAACGAGGCGCTGCTGCGCAAGGAAGTCACCGGCGCGCAACTGGCCCGATTGATCAACAAGGTCAAAAGTCAGGTCAAGCAACCGGTCACGTACGCCGATGTCTGGGAGTTCTGGCTCAAGCATCCTGAAGTCGCGCCAGCGGTGGACTTTCTGACAATTCATTTGCTGCCGTACTGGGAAGATGATCCGTCGAACATCGATGTCGCCCTGCAGCATGTGGCGGATGTGCGCCAGGTGTTCGGTAATAAATTCGCACCGAAAGACGTGATGATCGGCGAAACCGGCTGGCCGAGCGAAGGCCGTCAGCGCGAAACCGCCCTGCCGAGTCGGGTCAATGAGGCCAAATTCATTCGTGGTTTTGTCGCGATGGCCGAGAAGGAAGGCTGGCATTACAACCTGATCGAAGCCTTCGACCAGCCGTGGAAGCGCGGCAGTGAAGGCGCAGTCGGTGGCTATTGGGGCTTGTTCGATGCCGACCGTCACGACAAGGGCGTGCTGGCCGGGCCGGTGACCAACGTCCCCTATTGGAAGGAATGGCTGGCGGTCGGTGGTTTGATTTTTCTTGGCACGCTGATCCTTGGCGGTCGCGTCCGCACTACGCGCTCGGCGTTGGTGTTGCCGCTGCTGGGCGCCCTCGCCGCTTGCTCGATTGGCGCCTGGGGTGATCTCGCACGGGTAACCACGCGGTTTGCCAGTGAGTGGTTGTGGGTCGGCTTGCTGACCGCTTTGAACCTGTTGGTGTTGGCGCACGCTGCGCTGACGCTGAGCGCGCGTGCCGGCTGGCGTGAGCGGGCGTTCAATCTACTGGAGCGCCGCGCCGGCTGGCTGGTCGCGGCAGCAGGCTTTGCCGCAGCGGTGATGATGCTGGAGATGGTCTTCGATCCGCGTTATCGCAGCTTTGCGAGCATGGCGTTCGTGCTGCCGGCGCTGGTTTATCTGTGCCGGCCGGTGAGCGTGCCGCGTCGGGAAATTGCCCTGCTGACGTTTATTGTCGGCGCGGGGATTGCGCCGCAGTTGTATCAGGAAGGCCTGCAGAATCAGCAGGCGTGGGGTTGGGCGTTGGTGAGTGTGTTGATGGTGGCTGCTTTGTGGCGCTGCCTTCGCGTTCGCAAGGTCTGATTTTCAGCGAGGCTAAAGACCTCTTCGCGAGCAAGCTCGCTCCCACAGGAGAATGCATTCCAAATGTGGGAGCGAGCTTGCTCGCGAAGACTGACTGTCAGGCGCTGCGGGACTCCCGGACCAGACGCAACCCGGCAATCACCAGCGCAAACACCGCCAACGTGGTGTTGTACAACGCCAGCGCCGGCGCCCCAAACACCAGCGCCAGCACCGCCAGCCACCACCCTGCCCGCCCCGGCAAGACAAAACCGATCAACGCCGCACCCAACGCCGTCCAGCCCAGCACCTTGAAGTGAATCATCAACCCAAGGTTCGAGCGCACCTGACATTCCCAGCGACTGGCCTCATCCACGCAGATGCCCACCCACTTTCCGTCTTCCATAAAGCCATAACGCGCGCCATAACTGGCGGCCAGCCACAACGGCAACAGAATGAGCAGCAAAATCACGGGCAAACGGCGGGACATGAAACACTCCAATCTTTGGAAATCGGCGGCCAGCTTAATCTGCCGCCAGCCGTGTGCAAGAACTAACAACTGTTAACTGTTCATTCAGGGCGTGCAAAGTGTATCGTCCAGCTACTATTACTCCGAATTCTGCCTGTTTGGTGCCGCAGCATGGCACTTTGGCGCAACCCCGGTGGTCATAGCCTGCGAACTTCATTCGGCACCTTCCTCTAAGGGATCTAGTCATGCTCCGTTCCTTGCGCTTCGCCGCGCTGTTCAGCGGCCTTATTTTGAGTGCGTCCGCACTGGCGGTGGATATCGATGCCGCCAGTTATGGCTACCCCCTGACCAACCCGTTCGAGGCGACCATCGCCACGACGCCGCCGGACTTGCGCCCGGAATTGCCGCTGGACGACGACATCAATCAGTCGGACCGCAGCCTGACGTTGCGCCCGGAGCGAGAGTTCATCCTGCCGGATAACTTCTGGGCGGTGAAAAAACTCACCTATCGCATCGCCACCCAGGACAAACCGGCACCGCTGATCTTCCTGATCGCCGGCACCGGCGCGCGTTATGACAGCACCCTCAACGAATACCTGAAAAAGCTCTACTACAAGGCCGGCTACCACGTCGTGCAATTGTCGTCGCCGACCAGTTTCGACTTCATCAGCGCCGCCTCGCGCTTCGCGACCCCGGGCGTGACCAAGGAAGACGCCGAAGACATGTATCGGGTGATGCAGGCCGTGCGCGCGCAGAACCCGAAACTGCCGGTGACCGAGTACTACCTGACCGGTTACAGCCTCGGCGCCCTTGATGCCGCCTTCGTAGCGCATCTGGACGAGACGCGCCGCAGCTTCAACTTCAAGAAAGTCCTGCTGCTCAATCCGCCGGTCAACCTCTACACCTCGGTGACCAACCTCGACAAGTTGGTGCAAACCGAGGTGAAAGGCATCAACAACAGCACCACGTTCTATGAACTGGTGCTGTCGAAGTTGACCCGCTACTTCCAGCAGAAAGGCTACATCGACCTCAACGATGCACTGCTCTACGACTTCCAGCAGTCCAAGCAGCACCTGACCAACGAACAGATGGCGATGCTGATCGGCACCTCGTTCCGCTTCTCGGCGGCCGACATTGCCTTCACCTCGGATCTGATCAACCGTCGCGGCCTGATCACCCCGCCGAAGTTCCCGATCACAGAAGGCACCAGCCTCACGCCGTTCCTCAAGCGTGCGCTGCAGTGCGACTTCGACTGCTACCTGACCGAACAGGTGATCCCGATGTGGCGTGCGCGCACTGACGGCGGCAGCCTGCTGCAACTGATCGATCAGGTCAGTCTGTATGCGCTGAAGGATTACCTGCATGACAGCCCGAAAATCGCCGTGATGCACAACGCCGACGACGTGATCCTCGGCCCGGGCGATCTCGGTTTCCTGCGTAAAACGTTCGGTGATCGTCTGACCGTTTATCCACTGGGCGGCCATTGCGGCAACCTTAACTACCGCGTCAACAGCGACGCCATGCTGGAGTTCTTCCGTGGCTAAATATCTCCTGCTGATGGCAGCGCTCCTCTGCGCAGGCGTGGCCCAGGCCGACAACAGTAAAGCCAACGCGCCGGTCGTCGTCGACAGCGACGGCTTCAAAGAGCCGCTGTCCAAACTCAAGTTCAACCCGGGGCTGGATCAGCGCGAGTTCGAGCGTTCGACGCTCAACGCGCTGAACGTCTACGACCCGCTGGAGTCGTGGAACCGCCGGGTTTATCACTTCAACTACCGCTTCGACCAATGGGTGTTCCTGCCGGTGGTCGATGGCTATCGCTACATCACGCCGAGTTTTGTGCGTACCGGGGTAAGCAACTTCTTCAACAACCTCGGTGACGTGCCGAACCTGGTCAACAGCCTGTTGCAGTTCAAAGGTCAGCGCTCGATGGAAACCACCGCGCGCCTGCTGCTCAACACCACCATCGGCATTGCCGGCCTTTGGGACCCAGCGACCGCCATGGGCCTGCCGCGCCAGAGCGAAGACTTCGGCCAGACCCTGGGCTTCTACGGTGTACCGGGCGGCGCCTACTTCGTGTTGCCAATCCTCGGCCCGTCGAACATCCGCGACACCGCCGGTCTTGCTGTGGATTACACCGCCGAATCAGCGATCAACTTCCTCAACGTCTCGGAAGTCAGCTCCAACCACCCGGAAATCTGGGCCCTGCGCGCGGTCGACAAGCGCTACCAGACCAGCTTCCGCTACGGCCAGATGAACTCGCCGTTCGAGTACGAGAAGGTGCGTTACGTGTATACCGAAGCGCGTAAGTTGCAGATCGCCGAGTAAAAACGGCAGGCACAAAAAAGGGCCATTCGATGCGAGTCGAATGGCCCTTTTTCATGGCATCAGCTGAATCCAATGTGGG